>NZ_JBIRZS010000003.1:220213-399523 GCF_044391085.1 Paenarthrobacter sp. NPDC018779
TGTTGTTGGAAGCCCGGTACCAACCAGGCATACAACATGTGCGGACGTAGCTCAGCTGGTAGAGCACCACCTTGCCAAGGTGGATGTCGCGAGTTCGAATCTCGTCGTCCGCTCCACGGAAAAGCAGCTCCTCGGAGCTGCTTTTTTTATGCCCTCTTCCGGCCAAGTGGGGTTATTGGGCCGCAATTCATCAGCCCACTTAATCTATAAGGCTAAGAAAAAATCGCTTTATCCAATGTGATTGGTCTCGCATAATGTACTGCGAACTCATCACCAATCGCCCCTTGGCAGGAGTACCCATGAATCAACAGACCGCTTCGCAGTCGGTCCTCAGGCGCAAGCCGATCGACGACATCGAAGAAGAAAGCAAGCACAGCGGACTCTTCAAGAGTCTTGGCCTCTGGCAACTGACGGCCATCGGCGTTGGCGGAATCATCGGCGTCGGCATCTTTTCGCTGGCCGGACTGGTGGCCCATGGCGACGCCAACAACCCCGGCGTGGGCCCGGCGGTACTCATTTCCTTCCTGGTGGCTGGCCTCGCCTCCGGCGCAGCCGCACTTTCCTACGCCGAATTCGCAGGAATGATTCCGCGGGCCGGTTCTGCGTACACCTACGGGTACGTCGCCCTCGGGGAGATCATCGGCTGGTTCATTGGCTGGGACCTCCTGCTGGAGTACATCGCGATCGTCGCCGTCGTCGCCATCGGCATCTCCGGCTACTTCGACGCCTTCCTGTCGGGCATTGGCATCCACATGCCCACGTGGATGACTTCCACTGCGGATGAAGGCAAGGGCGGCGTCATAAACCTGCCCGCCATCCTCGTGTGTCTCCTGGTCACCTGGATCCTCAGCCGCGGAACCAAGGCCTTCGGCCGTTTTGAACTCGTGGCGGTAGCCATCAAAGTAGTCCTGATCCTCTTCATCATTGGACTGGGCATCTTCTACATCAACACAGAGAATTTCAACCCGTTCATGCCCAGCGGCTTCGGCCCGGTCCTGGCAGGCGCAGCCACGGTCTTCTTCGCCGTATTCGGCTACGACGCCATGAGTACGGCCGCCGAGGAAGCCAAGGACGGCAAGAAGCACATGCCCAAGGCAATCGTGCTGTCGCTCATCATCGCCATGTTGCTCTACGTGGCCGCCACGTTGGTGCTCACCGGAATGCAGAACTACAAGGACATCGATCCCAAGGCCGGCTTCGCTTCGGCCTTCGCAGGAGTAGGCCTGCCCGTGATCGCCACGATCATCTCGGTGTTCGCCGTCCTTTCCATCCTCACGGTGATGCTCACGTTCCTCCTGGGAGTCACGCGTGTCTGGTTCTCCATGAGCCGGGACGGCCTCCTGCCGGGATGGTTCGCAAAGACGGACAAGCACGGTACCCCGCAGCGCGTCACCTGGATTGCCGGCGTCGGTTCAGCCTTCCTTGCCGGGGTCTTCCCCATCAAGGAAGTCGCGGACCTGACCAACATCGGCATCCTGGCGGCCTTCGTGGTGGTCTGTGTCTCGGTGATCGTCTTCCGCTACACCAAACCCAATGCACCCCGGACCTTCCGGCTTCCGCTCATGCCCGTGGTCCCCGCGTTCGGCGTGCTGGCGTCGGCCTTCCTGATGGCCCAGTTGCACTGGCAGACGTGGCTCCGCTTCGGCGCATGGCTCATCATCGGTTTGATCATCTACTTCTTCTACGGCAGGAAGCACTCCTTGATGAACCCGGACAGTCCCCGCCATCTGGAGTCCAGTAAGCCCTTGGCGTAGCGGACTACCGGAGCCTTGGCACCCCCGCCGGCTGGTGTTAGGGTCACTCTCGGAGGAGCGAACTGGCTCCGCGACGGAAAGGAGGTGCCCGTGGGATTAATTGACGACCTGAAGGGCAAGGCTCAGGGTCTCATTCAGGGCAACGAAGAAGCCATCAAGAATGGCATCGAAAAGGCCGGAGACTTCATCGACGAAAAGACCGGCGGCAAGTTCGCCAACCAGGTCGATGCTGTCCAGAACGCCGCTTCCGATTTCGTGGCCAAGTCAGATGGGGACGCCGGCGAGGCTCCCGTCGCGGATGAGCCAAAGCAGCCGTAGCTGCCTGAGCCGCCACACCAGATACGTCAAGGGGGCACCGGTCCCGCCGAGAGGCGCCGCCGGTGCCCTTGGCGTTTAACGAACCCGCATCAGGGCAGGCCCTCGGGTAGTTTGGAGACTATGCCTTCACCCTCTTCAGCGGTCCAACGCCCCACCAGCAAAGAGGGACTCGGCCCACCCCTTTCCGCCGGCATCGTGACCGCGTTGGTCGGTTTCACCTCCTCCTTCGCCGTGGTCCTCGCCGGGCTGCGTGCGGTGGGCGCCAACCAAGTGCAGGCCTCCAGTGGCCTCCTGGCGCTGACCCTGACGTTTGGGCTTGGCATCCTATGGCTGTCGTGGCGGTCCAGGCTCCCCATCACGCTGGCGTGGTCCACGCCGGGCGCGGCGCTCCTCGCCTCAGCAGGAATGGTCGACGGCGGGTGGCCGGCGGCAGTAGGTGCCTTCCTGATCGTCGGGGTGCTGATCCTCCTGACAGGTTTGCTTCCTGTGCTCGGAAGGCTGATGACCAGGATTCCCACAACCCTCGCGCAGGCCATGCTTGCCGGCGTCCTGCTCCCGTTGTGCCTTGCCCCGTTCAAATCGCTGGGCTCCGCTCCGCTCCTGGTTGGCCCCGTGGCGCTGTGCTGGTTGCTGATGATGAAGTTCGCGGCACGCTGGGCGGTCCCGGCTTCCCTGCTCGTGGCGCTGGGGGTCATCGGCATCCACATGGGGTTGAACGGCGTCCAACTACCCCTTGATTCACTGATGCCACGGCTTGAATGGACCACACCCGCTTTCACCCTGGAAGCCGCAGTCGGCATAGCCTTGCCCCTGTTCATTGTCACCATGGCTTCGCAGAACATTCCCGGCGTTGCGGTGCTGAAGTCCTTTGGATTCACTACCCCATGGCGGCCGTCCATGCTGGTGACGGGGGCCGGGACCCTTGCAGGTGCGTCCTTTGGCGGCCACGCCATCAACCTTGCCGCCCTCAGTGCCGCCTTGGCGGCAGGAGAGGAAGCCGGACGGGATCAGGGCAGGCGCTGGATCGCCGCCTTCACCTCCGGCGTCGCCTATCTGCTTCTGGCAGTCTTTTCCGCGGCCCTTGTAACGGTGGTAGCCGCCGCGCCGCCGGGCCTCCTCGAGGCTGTTGCGGGCCTGGCACTGCTCGGCACCCTGGCCTCCTCCATCTCCTCGGCACTGGCCGTCGCCGAAGACCGCATTCCCGCATCCGTGACCTTCCTCCTCGCTGCCTCCGGGCTCAGCTTCGCCGGAATCGGCGCCGCTTTCTGGGCGTTGGCCGGCGGCATCCTCATCCGCTGGTTGCTGAAGTCGAGGGAACCGCTGCAGCCGCGGTAAAGGTGGCCAACAAAAGGACCGCCCGGGCAAACCCCGGGCGGTCATTTCTTTGAGTCAGGTCCTGTGAGTAAGGTCCATGGAATCAGGTCCGAGGAATCAGGCAGGCTCGTGATTCTGGCCTTCACGGGCCAGCGCGGTCAATCTGGACACCGCCCGGAAGTACTTCTTCATGTAGCCTCCACCCATCATTTCTTCGGTGAAGAGCTTGTCGAACGGGACACCGCTGGCCAGGATGGGCACATCCTTGTCATACAGTCGGTCGGCAAGGACAACGAACCGCAGGGCGACGGCCTGCTCGGTAATCGTTTCCACGTCCCGCCAGACCACGGCCTCGATGCCGGAAATCAACTGGCGGTAGCGGCTCGGGTGGACGCCTGCGAGGTGGTCCACCAAGGTGCGGAAATCGTCCACCGCCACGGTCTTGCCGTCGAACTCTGCCTGCATGCGGTGCTTGAGCTCTTCGGTCTTGAGTGGCGCAGGCGCGGCGGGCAGGCCACGGTGCCTGAAGTCTTCGCCATCGATCCTCACCACGTCGAATTGGTCGGCGAGGACCTGGATTTCCCGCTGGAAGTCCACAGCGGCGAAACGGCCCTCACCCAAAGAACCCGGCAGCGTGTTGGACGTGGCAGCCAGCTTCACGCCGGCGTCGGCCAGTTCCCGCATGAGGCGTGACATCAGGACCGTGTCGCCGGGGTCGTCCAGTTCGAATTCGTCAATGCACACCAGTTTGTAGCTGCTGAGCGCCTCCACCGTCTTCCGGAAGGACAACGCGCCAACCAGGTTGGTGTATTCAACGAACGTGCCAAAGGCCTTGGGACCCGGGGACCTGTGCCACAAGGAGGCCAAAAGGTGGGTCTTCCCTACGCCGAAGCCGCCGTCGAGGTAGATTCCGGCCCGGGTGGGAGCTTTCTTGGCAAACAACTTCTTGAAGAGCCCGCCGTTGTCATCGGCGCCGACGCTGTCGGCAAATGCCGAGAGCAGCTTCACGGCGTTGGCCTGGCTGGGCTGCGAGGGGTCCGGCCGGTAGCTGTCGAACGAAACCTCGCCGAACCGCGGAGAGGGGTAGAACCCTTTAAGGAGTTCTTCCACTGAGACTGCCGGTGTACGTGCAGCCAATTGTTCGATCTGTACCACGGTGGTCCGTTCTTCAGGTTGTGGGTCCCCAGCAAGAATACCGGCATCGGAGGCTTCACGAACGGGCACGTGACCAAAGCCATGTTTCACCATATGAACAGCCGGGAAGCATTGGCTGCGGCCCGTGGTTAGTGTTGGGAGCAAGCCCGGCAGGCAAGTGCAGCACCATCGAAGTGCCTGGCTCCGTCCAATGTCAGTGAAAGGCCACCTCCATGTCCTACCCCGTTGAACAGAACGAAAAGTTCGCCGCGTACGCGAACCCTGAACGACTCGTATCCACCGAATGGCTCGCCGCAGCACTGGCAGACGGCGCCCTCGCCGACGGCAAGCTCGTGGTGGTGGAGTCCGATGAGGACGTCCTCCTGTACGAAACCGGGCACATCCCCGGCGCCGTCAAGATCGACTGGCACACCGACCTGAATGACGAAGTCACCCGCGACTACGTGGACGGCGCAGCGTTCGCGGCGTTGGTTGCCGCCAAGGGCATCTCCCGCGACAGCACGGTGGTCATCTACGGCGATAAGTCCAACTGGTGGGCCGCGTATGCCCTGTGGGTCTTCACCCTGTTCGGCCACGAGGACGTCCGCCTCCTCGATGGTGGCCGCGACAAGTGGATCGCCGAAGGCCGCGAACTCACCACTGACGTCCCTGCCCCGGCTGCCGGAAGCTACCCGGAAATCGAGCGCAACGACGCCCCCATCCGCGCCTTCAAGGAAGACGTCCTGGCCCACCTGGGCAACCCGCTGATCGACGTCCGCTCCCCCGAGGAGTACACGGGCCAGCGCACGCACATGCCGGCGTACCCCGAGGAAGGCGCCCTCCGTGGCGGCCACATCCCCACCGCCGCGTCCGTGCCCTGGGCCAAGGCAGCTGCCGAGGACGGCACCTACCGTACCCGCGAAGAGCTCGAAGCCCTCTACCTCGGCGAAGCCGGACTGAAGGCCGGCGACGACGTCGTGGCCTACTGCCGCATCGGTGAGCGCTCCAGCCACACCTGGTTCGCACTGAAGTACCTGCTGGGCTTCGACTCCGTGCGCAACTACGACGGTTCCTGGACCGAATGGGGCAACGCTGTCCGCGTTCCGATCGTCAAGGGTGCCGAACGCGGTTCTGTTCCTGCTGCCCTGGTCCGTAACTAGCGCGTCATCCGGCGGAGCAGTGCGTAAGCTGGAAGTGATGAGTACCAACACTTTGCCCGCCGCGTTGGCGGAAATCGTCGATGACTTCCAGGCACTGTCCGAGCCGGAGCGCCTGCAGCTGCTGCTTGAGTTTTCCCGTGGCCTGCCGGAACTGCCGGAGCGCCTCACCAACCATCCGGAATTGCTGGAGCAGGTTGTCGAGTGCCAGTCCCCGCTGTTCCTGACCATCGAGTCCGAAAAGAACCCCTACGGTGACCGCGCCTACCGGTTGTTCTTCAAGGCTCCCCCGGAGGCCCCCACTACCCGTGGGTTCGCCGGCGTCCTGCACGAGGGACTCGATGGCTTGACGGCACAAGAGATCCTGGCGGTTCCGGACGACATGCCGGAACTGCTGGGACTGACCCGGGCCATCACTCCCCTGCGCATGCGCGGAATGACGGCCATGCTGGGACGCATCAAGCGGAAAGTGGCAGCGGCCAGCAGGCTGGAACGCTAGGCCATGGCCAAGAAAACGGCTTCACAAGGAACGCCGGCTACAGCAGCTTTGACTGCGGCCGGCGTTCCTTTCGTTGCGCACCCCTATGCCCACGATCCCTCGGCCGCCAGCTACGGGCTGGAAGCCGCGGAAGTCCTGGGCATGGATCCTGCCAGGGTCTTCAAGACGCTCATGGTGGAAGTCGAAGGCAGGCTCGCTGTGGGGATCGTTCCCGTCTCCGGAAACCTGGACCTCAAGGCCGTGGCGGGTGCGCTCGGATCCAAGAAAGCCGCCATGGCCGATCCCAAAGCCGCCGAGCGTCGCACAGGTTACGTCCTCGGCGGGATCTCCCCCTTGGGCCAAAGACAGCCTTCCCCCACGGTCCTGGATGAGTCGGCGTTCGACTTTGACACGATCCTTGTTTCCGGTGGCCGCCGCGGTCTGGACCTTGAACTGTCCCCGGCCGACCTCGTCCGCCTGACACAAGCCGTCACGGCAAGGATCGGCAC
This sequence comes from Paenarthrobacter sp. NPDC018779, assembly GCF_044391085.1. Classification (NCBI taxonomy): domain Bacteria; kingdom Bacillati; phylum Actinomycetota; class Actinomycetes; order Micrococcales; family Micrococcaceae; genus Paenarthrobacter; species Paenarthrobacter sp. NPDC018779. Next base: position 226,878 of record NZ_JBIRZS010000003.1, read on the forward strand.
CGTCAAGAACTAAGGTCCCCCGATCCGGGCCGCGCGGCAGGGTCTCCCGGGTTGTTGCGGGGAGCCAGTTGCCGTTGCAGCCAGGACGTGACAAGGCGTTCCCACTTGTCCGGGTCGACGTTCCATTCCTTGGTGTGGCGCGCCCCGTGGAATGGTTCGAACGTCACCATCTCCGGGTTTTTCTCCGCCAGGCTCGCAGAGGGTTCGAAGGGGACATAATCGTCGTCGACACTGTGGATCACCAGCGTGGGAGTCCGCAGCTCAACTGCCCTGGCTTCCCAGTCCATCGCTTTGAGGTCAACGGGCGCGGCGAGGCCGGTCAATCGGCGTCCCAGCGGGTGCGTGAGCATCAGCTGACCGTACCTGCCCACGTTGTACGGGATCTTGTTCATCTCGGCGTGGTGGGCCATGACATTGACCCAGTTGATGACCGGGGCATCGAGCACCAGCGCACGGATCAGGTGCCTGTGCTTGGCAAGGTCTGCCGCCTGAAGGCTGATGGCCCCGCCCATGGACCATCCAAAGAGAACCACTTCTTCGGCCCCATGCTCCAGGGCGTACTCGATCGCGGCTTCCACATCGCGCCATTCCGTGGAGCCAAGTCCGTACCTGCCGTCCAGGGCGGAGGGCGCCAGGCCGTCATTCCGGTAGGAAACCAGCAGGCTGTCCAAGCCCAATGCCTTGGCGGTCCGCACCGCCCGCAGTCCCTCAAGCCGGTTGGCGCCCCGGCCGTGCACCATAATCGCCCAGACTTTCGCCGGTGCCGCCGCGTCCGCCCTGACCAGCCAGGCCGGAGCCTTGCCGCCTTCCACGGCAATGTCCACGTCCTCGGCAGCCAGCCCGATCGCTGCCGGGTCAGGATAGACGGCGCCGCTCCACCAACCGCGCCTCGCCCCGGAAAGGTCGCCACTGTAGACCTGCTCCACTTCGCGCAGCACGGTCTGCTCAGCCGGCGAGTAGGACACGATCCTGCCGATCCTGGCATGCCCCTTGCCGCCGTCGAAGAAAAGGCTGAAGACACCGTCGATCGTGGTGTCGGGCGTGGCGGCGAGGATAACCTGCGGCCCCTTGTCCCCTCGGATCACCGCCAGGACCTCCTGGTCCTCGTTACGTGCCGCCGGCGTTATGACCCGGCGTGCGAAATAGACCGCGAGCGCTGAAGAACCTGCTCCCACCAAGGCCGCAAGGGACCCGCCGGTAAGGATTCCCGCGATGGCCCATTTGGCGCGAAGGGAGAGGGTGGAGTCTGCAGCGTCGCCCGCTGGCCTGTTCTTCGATGCCATGGCTCCATTCTCTCTGCTCGGCCGCCTTGGTGCGCACACGCCCGCGTCGGACGGAGGAGAATTGCTGGTCAAAAGCCTGCGGTGTGGAGTTCGGCGGGTCTACGCTGTAGCCATGAGCGATCCCATCGTCATCCTGACAGAAGAGCCCCTGGGGCACGACGACCGTGCGAACATTGCCAAACTGCTCGACGACGGCGACGCGCCGATCGTCGTCCTGGTTCCGGCCAACACTGAGCGGCACCTCCTGGTGGACTTCCTGGAGAACCTTTCATTGCTTGATATCGCCAAGGCGTTCAAGGAACTTGGTGCGAAGTCCCCGGACCCGCAGGTTGAGCGGGCCGAGGCTTCGGAGGCCCTGGCAACATCGTTGGCTGCCCTGGCCGGCCTGGGCAGCGGCGTCACCGGCGAGATCGTGGACGGCGGTGCCGTGACCGGACTGGTGTCCAAGGTCAGGTCGCTCGATGCCGCCCAGGCGGTAGTTGTCACCCGGCCGCATGCCATAGCCGACACTTTTCATACGGACTGGGCCAACAAGGCGCAGGACCAGCTGGGACTCCCGGTGCTGCATCTGTATGCCGGTTCGGGATTTATCGGCGACTCGTGAGCGTTGCATAAGACATGACGTCATTTGAGAACACCAGCGTGCCCGTGGAGAAGTCCGATGCCCAGTGGCGCGAGGAACTGACCCCGGACGAGTACCGCGTGCTGCGGCAGGCCGGAACCGAGCGGCCTTACACGGGCGAGTACTGGGACACCCACACAAAGGGCGTCTACCAGTGCCGTGCCTGTGGCGCCCAACTGTTTACCAGCGGAGAGAAATTCGATTCCCACTGTGGCTGGCCGTCCTTCTGGGCGCCGCTGGCCGAGGGAACCGTCCGTTACCTGCACGACCGCACCTTGGGCATGGAACGCATCGAGGTGCGGTGCGCCAACTGCGATTCCCATCTTGGCCACGTCTTTGAGGGCGAGGGCTACGACACTCCCACCGACCAGCGGTTCTGCATCAATTCGATTTCGCTTCGCCTCATAGAGACCGAAGCGTCCTGATCGCCCCGGTGCGGGCTCCAGCGGAGCCCGCACCGTTCAGCGGCTTCCGCTGGAGCTTGAGGGTCCCACGCGTACGGTTTGCAACAGTATCTCTTACGCTCTACCCAATTTTGCATTAGCGATGCTTCTCCCGTTGCTACGCTCGCCTCAGAAGCAATACCTACTTCGAAAGGGCTGAGTTCCATGACAACCATCGCTACCTCCACCCTTCCGCTTGTCACTGCCGACAACGCGGACTGGACGGCACTCAAGGCCGCTGCCACGGCCCTCCAAGCGCACCAGGAGCAGGACGGTTCCATCGCCGATCCCGCCGTCCACGCCGAAGCTGCGGCCCTGGTGGACGCCATCTCCGAGGCCATCACCAACCTGGCACCCAGCTTCCCGCACGACGCCCGCTACCTGGAGCTCCTGGTGGCTGACTTTGCACGCTGGGCCAACGACGGCTTCGGCGTCCCGGACTTCCTCGACTCGCTCCAGGCCTTCCAGCCGCAGCAGCAGCGCATCGACGGCCTCCAGCACCTGGTGGTGTTCCCCATGTACACCCAGAACGGCAGCACCAACCGCTTGGTGGAGGCCGTCCTGATCGAGGTCATCTGGCCGGAGTTCATCGGCGGCCTGGAAGCCGGCGAATACTCCAACAAGCTGTTCGTACCGATCCGGTTCGTCGATTTCACCGCCGGTTACGACACCAACTCAGCCGTGCTCTTCCCGGAAACGGTCGCGGTCCGCGAGACCCCGACGTTCACGTGGGGTGCCATTTTTGCCGACCGTGAAGCAGCACGCTTCCGGCGCGTCCTGAAGGCAGCTGCCGCGACCACTTCGCTGGAACTGCCCGAGGACGCCGCCCAGCTCCTTGAAGACCAGGAGCTGACCCAGCGCACCTTCGTCATGTGGGACCTCATCCACGACCGCACCCACATGCGGGGCGACCTGCCCTTCGATCCCTTCATGATCAAGCAGCGGATGCCCTTCTTCCTCTACTCCCTTGAGGAGCTCCGCTGCGACCTGACGGCTTTCCGCGAAGCGGTCCGGATCGAGAAGGACGAAGAGGCGGACGCGGACGCACGCAAGCACGCGAAGCTGGTCCAGTACGCAGTGATCTTCGACCGGATCTTCCGGTTCGCCATCACCGGAAACCGCGTCCGGAACTACGACGGCCTGGGCGGCCAGCTGCTGTTTGCGTGGATGCACCAGCACCGCGTGCTCCACTGGACCGACAGCAAACTCAGCATCGACTGGGAGGAAGCTGCCGCCGTCGTGGTTGAACTGGGCGCCCGCATCGAGGACCTGTACTGGCGTTCCATCGACCGGCCGAAGGCCGCGCACTGGATTGCCGCCTACCAGCTCATCTCCGAGACCGTCACCCCGCACCCTGCCTCGGTATGGGCCAAGGGCCCCGATGCGCTCCCCCTCGCCGGACCGCCGCGGGCACTGACCGACCAGGTCCTCGACGACGAATTCCCGTTGTCCATGTTCTACGAGGCACTGGAGAAGAAGATGCGCCCCGTCATCGAGTCCACCACCGGCATCACAGGCGCGATGGCGGCCTGATGTCACCACTGACAGTCCTTGTGACCGGCGGAAGCAGCGCTTCGGGTGTAGCCACCGCGCGGGCGCTGGCGGCCGCCGGCCACAAGGTATTCACTGTCGGCTCGGACTCCGCCAGGATCGGCGCGGCCGCCCACGACGCCGGACACGGCGTCACACCGCTGACATGCGACCTGGGGAGTCTGGCGGCCGTCCGCGAGCTTGACGCGACCCTTCGCGGACTGGGCGTGGAACGTGTGGATGGACTCATCCACCTGGTGGGAGGCTGGCGCAGCGCCACCGGCATCGAAGACCAGGGCGACGACGATTGGGCGGACCTGGAATCCAGCGCCATCACCACCGTGCGCAACGTCTCCCGCGTCTTCTACCGGCAGCTGGCATCCTCAGCCACGGGGCGGTTCGCCATGGTGTCATCGACGACGGCGGCAGCTCCCACCGCGGCAACGGCAAGTTACGCCGCGGCCAAGGCAGCGGCCGAGGCGTGGACCCTGGCGGTTGCGGACGGGTTCGCGCAGGACCAACAAGGCGACGGCACCGGGCCGGCCGGGCAACGGAGCGCAGCAGTGGTCTTCGTGGTGAAGTCCCTCGTGGACGCGGGTATGCGGCGGGCCAATCCCGACCGGGAGTTTCCCGGCTATACCGACGTCGAAGACCTGGCGGCCGCCGTCGTCGGGCTCTTTGACCAGCCCGCCGAATCCTTGAACGGCCAGCGTATCCTCCTGGCGAAATAGACTTGAAAGCGTGAATGAACAAGTGACGAGCACAACAGAAGCTATCCACTCGGCAGGCAGCACAACGGATAACAGCCGGCTGCACGACCCTTCGGTCCGCGGATTCGCATCGGACAACTACTCCGGCGTCCACCCCGAAGTCCTCGCGGCCTTGGCCAGTGCCAACGGCGGACACCAGGTTTCCTACGGCGAGGACATTTACACCGCCCGCCTGCAGGAGGTCATGGAGCAGCAGTTCGGTCCAGGAATTGAATGCTTCCCGGTCTTTAACGGCACGGGCGCCAACGTCCTTTCCCTGCAATCGCTCCTGCCCCGCTGGGGAGCCGTGGTGTGTGCGTCAACGGCGCACATCAATATGGACGAAAACGGTGCGCCCGAACGCATCGGCGGCATGAAGCTCCTCCATGTTCCCACCCCCGACGGCAAGCTCACCCCGGAGCTCATTGACCGCGAAGCTTGGGGCTGGGGTGACGAACACCGGGCACAGCCATTGGCCGTTTCCATCACGCAGACCACCGAACTGGGTACGTGCTACACCCCTGAGGAAGTCCGCGCCATTGCCGACCACGCCCACGCCAAGGGCATGAAGCTGCATATGGACGGCGCCCGGCTGGCGAATGCGGCGGCGCACCTTGGCGTTGCCCTGCGCACGTTTACCCGCGACGCCGGCGTGGACATCCTGTCCTTCGGCGGAACCAAGAACGGCCTGCTGTTTGGCGAAGTGGTGGTTGCCTTGAATCCGGATGCTGCGCACGGCCTGAAGTACCTGCGCAAAATGAACATGCAACTGGCCTCGAAGATGCGCTTCATCTCCGCTCAGTTCATCGCCCTGCTGGAGGACGGACTCTGGCTGCGCTCGTCCGGCCACGCGAACGCCATGGCATCCCGCCTGCGCACGGCCATCGACGGCATTGACGGCGTGGAGCCCACCCAGGAAACCCAGTCGAACGGCGTTTTTGCCGTCCTTCCGGAAGGCGTTGCGGACCGGCTCCGTTCCTCGTTTGCCTTCTACGACTGGGACGCCGCCCGGCGCGAGGTGCGGTGGATGTGTTCCTTCGACACCACCGAGGAAGACATCGACGCCTTCGTTTCCGCCATCAAACGGGAGTTGGCCGCCGGATAATACGGCATTCCGGGGCGGCGAGCCTGCACAGGATCGCCGCCCCGGGCGCATAATCTGCGATGGTGAACGCCCTCGCACAGGTTCCCGCGGATTTTCTCTTTGCCTTGGGAACGCTTCGAAAAGCACAATGCCGCAGCGAATTGCGGCTGGACGAGATCCCTGCTCCCGCCCGGTTGGCGCCGTATGCCGTTGCCCTTGGCGCAGAAGTCTTCCGGCCCACCGCCGCCACCCGCCGCGTACCCGTCCACGGACCAGCAGCCAAGGCCTTCGCGGACAACACCAGCGGGAGCCCGTCCGACGACGAAGACGACGAACTGGCCACCGGACGCTTCATCCTCCTCCACGACCCCGAAGGCTCCGCCGTCTGGGAAGGCGAGTTCCGGATCGTCACCTACATCCGCGCCCAGATGGACGCGGAAATGGGCAATGACGCGATGTTGGGCTCCGTTGCCTGGACGTGGTTGGTTGAAGCCCTCGAGAACCACGCCGCACCGTACCGGGCGGCGGGAGGGACTGCCACCCGCATCCTTTCGGAGAGCTTCGGAACCCTGGCCGAACGCCCGGACACCATCGACATAGAACTCCGGGCGTCGTGGACGCCCGCAAACTCCAACGTCCAGGCCCACCTGGAAGCGTGGTCGGACATGGTTTGTACCTTCGCAGGCCTTCCCCCACTGCCTCCCGGGGTGACCGGCCTGCCCAACAGGAGGCTCAATTGACCCCTGCAGCCACCCCTGCCCCCGCCGTCTTCGGCGGGTATCGGTAAGCTTAAGCAATCATGACCCCTGAAAACCTGGAAAAAACCACTGCCGGCGACCCGGTTGCTGATCCCACAACACACATCAAGGTTGAAGGCTTCGACGGCCACGTACCTGTTGTCATTGACCTGGACACGCCCCGGGAGGGCGTGCCGTTGGTCATTGACACCCCGTCCGGCCTGGAGCGCTGCGCAGCCGCCATCGCCGCGGGGACCGGACCGGCCGGCGTCGACGCCGAACGCGCGTCCGGCTTCCGCTACGGCCAGCGCGCCTTCCTGGTGCAGATCCGCCGGGAAGGAGCCGGAACCTGGCTCATCGACCCCGAACCCTTCGACAACCTGGACATCGTCAATGACGCCCTCCGCGGTGTTGAGTGGATCCTGCACGCGGCCACGCAGGACCTGCCTTGCCTGTCTGAACTGGGCATGTGGCCGGACAAGCTGTTTGATACCGAGCTGGCGGCCCGCCTGGCCGGACTCCCCCGGGTGGGACTTGCCGCGGTCATCGAGCAATTGCTCGGCTTCGGCCTCGCCAAGGAGCACTCTGCGGCAGACTGGTCCACCCGGCCCCTTCCTGAGCCGTGGCTGCGTTACGCTGCCCTCGACGTGGAAGTCCTTGCTGAGCTCCGGGAGGAATTGATCGAGCTCCTCGAAGCCGACGGCAAGCTCGACTTCGCCGAGCAGGAGTTCGCCGGCATCCTCGCCGCGGGCATCGCTCCGCCGCGGGTGGACCCTTGGCGCAAGACCTCAGGCCTCCACCAGATCCGGGACCGACGGCAGCTGGCGGCAGTCAGGGAACTCTGGCTGGAAAGGGACCAACTGGCCCGCAAACGCGATGTCGCACCGGGGCGCCTGATCCCCGATTCCGCGTTGGTTGCCGCAGCCAAGGCCCTGCCCACCACGGTTCCCCAATTGCTGGCTACCAAAGGCTTCCATGGCAGGTCCGCACAGCGCGAAGCCCCCAGGTGGCTGCGTTGCATCAGCGCAGCACGCAGCCTCACCGAACTGCCGCCACTGCACCTGCCTACCAACGCTCCGCCGCCCCCGCGCGTCTGGGTTGACCGGGATCCCGAAGCCGCAGCACGCCTGGCCACTGCCAGGCCCGCCCTGCAGGAGAAGGCGGACACGCTGAAGCTGCCCGTCGAGAACCTGCTCACCCCGGACTACCTCCGCCGCGTCATGTGGCGGCCGCCGTCGGACGCCTCGCTCGAAACAGTGTCCAATGAGTTGCGGACACTGGGTGCACGCGAGTGGCAGATCGCCCTGACAGCGCCGATCCTGGCCGAAGCTTGCCTCAACCCTCAGCCGCTTCCGCCCAAGGAACCGAAAGAGCCCAAGGAGCCCAAAACCAAGGACGCGTCCTGACTCCATACCAAGGAGGCCCGCTTCCGAACCCCGGTTCGGAAGCGGGCCTCCTGCGTTCTCCCGGCCTTGCATGCTAAGTTACTGATGAGTAACATAGCAGCAATGCCACCCGGGAGCCGCCTTGCGGTCCCGGCACCATGTCCCGAAGAGGAGTACCGCATGAGTCCCACCCGAACCGCTGCACGGAACATCCGCGACGTCGTCTTCGTGGACGGCGTCCGCACGCCCTTCGGCAAGGCCGGAGAGAAGGGCATCTATGCTGGAACGCGCGCCGACGACCTCGTCGTGAAATGCATCCGGGAGTTGCTCCGCCGCAACCCCTCCCTCCCGGCCGGGCGCGTGGACGAGGTAGCCATCGCGGCTACTACCCAGACCGGTGACCAGGGCCTCACCATCGGCCGCACCGCCGCCCTCCTCGCAGGTCTCCCGCGAACGGTGCCGGGCTTCGCGATCGACCGCATGTGTGCAGGCGCCATGACCGCAGTAACGACGACGGCGAGCGGCATCGGCTTTGGCGCGTACGACGTCGTCATTGCCGGCGGAGTGGAGCACATGGGCAACCACCCCATGGGCGCCGGAGCCGATCCCAACCCCCGGTTCATGTCCGAGCGGCTGGTGGATCCGGCAGCGCTCAATATGGGCAACACGGCCGAGAACCTGCACGACCGCTTCCCCGCGATCACCAAGGACCGGACGGATGCCTACGCGGCCGCCTCCCAAGCCAAACTTGCCGCAGCCTACGGCAACGGACAGATCCAGGGCGACCTGGTTCCCGTGGCCACCCTCAAGCCCGGTCAAGGCTGGGCACTCCACACTGTGGATGAGCCACCGCGTCCAGGCACCACTGTTGAGGATCTGGCCGGGCTGCGGACCCCGTTCCGCGCCCACGGCCGGGTCACCGCCGGTAACGCCGCCGGTTTGAACGACGGCGCAACTGCCGCTCTGCTCGCCGCCTCCGACACTGCCGAAGAGCTGGGCCTGCCGGTCAAGATGCGGCTTGTCTCCTACGCGTTCGCAGGAGTCGAGCCGGAAGTCATGGGCATCGGACCAGTTCCGGCCACCGAAAAGGCGCTGAAGAACGCCGGACTTGGCATCGACGACATCGGCCTGTTCGAAATCAACGAGGCCTTCGCCGTCCAGGTCCTGAGCTTCCTGGATCATTTCGGGATCGCGGACGACGATCCCCGCGTCAACCGCTACGGCGGCGCGATCGCCGTCGGGCATCCCCTCGCCTCCTCGGGAGTCCGCCTCATGAACCAGCTGGCCCGCCAATTCGAAGAAGATCCCTCGGTGCGGTTCGGCATCACCACCATGTGCATCGGCCTGGGCATGGGAGCCACTGTCATTTGGGAGAATCCGCACCACGCCGAGTACGGAACCAGCACGCACACCACAGAAGGAGCCGCCGCATGAGCGCCAACGACTTCCGGAAACTAGCCGCCCTGTTCCCGGACGAGGTAGTGACCCATTCCTACGTGCAGGACATCGCCCTTCCAGGTGGTGCTGGAACCTTTGCCCTCATCACCCTGGACAACGGGCTGGACCACTCCAAGCCCACGACGCTGGGGCCCAACACCTTGGTGGAGCTCGGCAACGTCTTGGAGACCCTCCGGGAACGCGCCGGCCGCGGCGAGATCGTGGGCGTTGGCGTCACCGGCAAACCCTACTTCCTCGTGGCGGGTGCGGACCTCTCGGCAGTCAAGAACCTCAGGGAACGGGACCACGGCCTCTGGATGGCGCAACTGGGGCACGATGTCTACGCCACGCTGGCCAATCTCGGGGTGCCGAGCTTCGCTTTCATCAACGGCCTGGCCTTGGGCGGCGGCCTGGAAATCGCACTGCAGTCGTCCTACCGGACGGTGTCAACCGGAGCAGGCGCACTGGCCCTGCCCGAAGCTTTCCTCGGACTGGTACCCGGCTGGGGTGGCGTCTACATCCTGCCCCGCCTGATCGGTCCGGAGAACGCCGTCAAGGTGATGATTGAAAACCCGCTGAGCAACAACCGCACCTTGACCGGTCCCCAGGCCTTCGAGCTGGGCATCGCCGATGCCTTGTTCGAACCGGCCGATTTCCTGGAGCAGTCACTCGCGTGGGCTGCGAGTGTTATCACCGGCCACACCACGCCCGTGCGGAAGAACGCCGTCGACCCTTCCCAAGAAGGCGTAGCCGGCCGCTGGGCCTCCGCCGTGGCGGCTGGGCGGGCGTTCGTGGAGTCCAAGACCTCCGACGCTTCCCCGGCGCCGGCGAAGGTCCTGGACATCATGGAAGCCAACCGGACCATGAGCCAATCCGAATCTGCCACCCTTGAGTGCGAAACGCTGGCGTACCTGATGCAGACGGACGAGTTCCGTTCCACCGTCTACGCCTTCCTTGACCTCGTCCAGAAGAGATCCAAGCGCCCTGCAGGAGCTCCCGACCGGAAACTTGCCCGGCCCGTCACCAAGGTGGGCGTGGTGGGCGCCGGCCTCATGGCGAGCCAACTTGCCCTCCTCTTCGCCCGGCAGCTCAAGGTGCCCGTGGTCATGACAGACATCGACCAGGCCCGCGTGGACAAAGGCGTGGCCTACGTGCACGCCGAAGTGGACAAACTGCTCGCCAAGAAGCGCATCAAAGCCGACGCCGCCAACCGCACCAAGGCGCTGGTCACCGGATCGGTCTCGAAGGCAGCCTTCAGTGACGCCGACTTCGTGATCGAGGCAGTGTTCGAGGAACTGAATGTCAAGAAGCAGGTCTTCGCCGAGGTGGAAGCCATCGTCTCCCCCGAATGCATCCTGGCCACGAACACCTCTTCGTTGTCCGTCACCGCCATGGCGGAGGACCTTCGGCATCCGGAACGCCTTGTGGGATTCCATTTCTTCAACCCGGTGGCCGTCATGCCGCTCCTGGAAATCGTCAAAGCCCCCGCAACGGACGACGCCGTCCTGGCAACGGCCTTCGAGCTCGCCAAGGGCCTGAAGAAGACCGCGGTACTGGTGAAGGACGCGGCTGCGTTCGTGGTGAACCGCATCCTCCTGCGCCTCATGGGCGAAGTCATCGCGGCCTTCGACGAAGGCACGCCTGCCGACGTGGCGGACACTGCGCTGCGACCCATGGGCCTGCCCATGACACCGTTCACCCTGAGTGCCATGGTGGGCCTCCCCGTCGCCCAGCATGTGCAGGAATCGCTCCATGCAGCTTTCGGCGACCGGTTCCCCGTCTCCCAGAACCTGCAGAAGCTGATCGACAACGGGATCACCTCATTGTGGGTTCCGGACGCAGCCGGAACGCCTGCCATCCCCGCGGAGACCCTCGCCATCCTGTCCTTCGGAAGCACACCGTCCACTGGCGCCGATGTCTTGCGCCGGACCCAGGACGCGCTGGCGGAAGAGATCGGGCTGATGCTCGCCGAAGGTGTGGTGGCCGGACCGGAAGACATCGATCTTTGCATGATCATGGGCGCTGGCTGGCCGATGTTCCTGGGCGGGATCACGCCCTACCTGGACCGTGTGGGCGCCTCGGAAAGAGTGAATGGCAAGCGGTTCCTCGCACCGGGAGTCGCCTCGGCGTAGCTCGCTCCAAGCGGCAGGCCACACAATACGAAGGGCTGTGGATCGGAAGCATCCGTTCCACAGCCCTTCGGTGTTGCCGGCTGCTCCAACCGGCTGGAGGGACTTCCTAGAAGAGTGCTACCTTCGGCGCCCTGGGAAAGATCTCGTCCAACTCTTCGCGTTCCTCCTGCGTGGGCACCCACCGCACGGCTTCGGCATTCTGGCGAATCTGTTCCGGCTTGGTGGCTCCCGCAATGACACTGGCCACGCCCGGCTGCGCGGCAAGCCAGGAAAAGGCCAGCTCCAACTCGCTGAGGTCACGCTCCTTGGCAAACTGGCCGAAACGGCCCAACTGCTCCCAGTCGGCGTCGTCCACCAGATTGGTCCGGGTGTGGCTCAACCGCGATCCCTCCGGGGCCTTGCCCGCCGAATACTTGCCCGTCAGCAGGCCGTTGGCCAGGGGAAAGTATGGCAGGACGCCCAAGGAGAACTCCACGGCCGCGGGCAGGACCTCCAGCTCGGCCCGGCGGTCCAGCAGGTTGTAGTGGTTTTGCGTGGAGATGAACCGTGCTCCGCCCAGCTCCCGTCCGACGTACTCGGCCTGGGCGATCTGCCATCCCGCGAAGTTGGAGTGGCCTATGTACCGGACCTTGCCGCTGCGCACCAGATCATCCAGCGCCGCCAGCGTCTCCTCGATGGGCGTGCCTGCATCCGGGGTGTGGAATTGGTAGAGGTCGATCCATTCGGTGCCAAGGCGCCGGAGGGAAGCCTCCACGGCCTGGACAATGTATCGGCGGGACCCGCGGGCGCCGAAGTCGTTGCCGTTGACGCCGCGCATGTCCATGCCGAACTTGGTGCCGATCACGACGTCGTCCCTGCGGCCTTCCAACGCCTTTCCGAGCATGGTTTCGCTCAGGCCCGGCTCCCGGCCGTAGACATCGGCGACGTCAAAGAAGGTCACTCCGGCGTCGATTGCGGCATGGACTACCGCGTCGGTGCCTTCCTGGGACTCCGTGGGAGTATTGGCGCGGCCAAGGTTGTTGCAGCCCAGCCCAACGGCTGAGACGGTCAATCCTGAGTGGCCAAGGCGTCGGTATTCAGTCATGAAGTCAGCCTATAACGCACACCCCGGACACATAGTCACCCGAGGCAACAATGTCAGCGGCCAGTGGTGCCGGGCGTGCCGTAGCCGATCCCGTACTCCTCCATGGCATCCTCCAGTTGGGCAATGGCCACTGGCCCCATGCCATGCAGCTTGGAGGTCTCCAGCTCGCCGAACTCGGCCAACTGCTCAAGTGTTTCAATGCCTTGGTGGGCCAGCGCCCGTCTGGCAGGAGCCGCCAGGCCCTTGGGAAGCGGTGTGTGTCCTGGCCAGTTGCTCTTGTGCGGCATGGGAGATCCCTCTTTGTACGGTTGAGGCCTGCGATGGCTGGTACTTAGAGCGTAAAGCCAGCGCCTTGCTTGGGCGAGTGCTTCACCTTGAATGCAGTGGGATCACCGTGCGGAGCCGCCGCGATGCTGAGCTTGGTGAAGTCCAGATCCTCGTTGCGGATGCAGACCTTGATGGCGTTGACCGCTTTGGTGACATCCGGGCACAGGCAGAAAACGTTCAGGCGGGAATTGCCGATGTCGGTGCGGTCAACAACCCCGAGGCCCCGCCAGGCAAGCTCACCCGTCAGCGCAGCCTTCACTTTGCGTTCCAGATATCTGTCCCGCTCGGTCCCGTCCTTGCTCTTCAACGCGAACTGCGCCACCACCCAGAACTGTTCGGCTTCGGGAATCACGGCGTAGCCGTCTTCCTCGCACTGTGCCGCGAATGCCGCCATGAGCCCTTCCGGGGACGTATCGCCGTCGATCCCCGATTCCTCGGTGCGGCTCTGGTGGCCCACCACGCCGTAGTTGACCACGAACTGTTGATCGTCCTCGTCGTACCAGGCTTCACGAAAATGCAGGACGGCGTCCTCGTCCCGCTTGTAGGTGCGGATAATGCCGCTCATGCCCGTCCTTTCCTGAACCACTCCGTGCTGGCGCTCTCCGGCGCCGAAACGTCGAAGGGCGCCTCCATGGTGCTTACGGCAGCCAAAAGGGCCGCACATTCGTCCCGCATTACCGCCACTGTATCCACGGGGTAGTCCATCCGTACCAAGTGGTCCTCGAACTCATCCTCATCGTCAACAAAGACTCCGCGGGTGGCCGAGCGGATCACATCGAGATCCATGTCAACCATGTGGAATTCCGTCACGCCCGGCCGGATGGTTTTCCATTGGTGGGCTGTAGCAAGATCCACATAGATTCTGAAGTCCCCCGGATAGGTGTCGTCGTAGAACGTTGCCACATACTCCCCTGCTCGGGGCACCAGCAGGACGGCATCGGATGCAGTGTAGAAAGCGGCCCCGGGGCGGGAACAGAACTCCCCCTGGCCCTGGAAGATCCACCAGCCGTGGATGTCCTCGCCGAGGTACCGGCCCGGCACTACCCAATGGGCCGTACCGTCCCATTTCCGGTTGCGTGCCACCACGAGGTCGCCCGGCTGCAACGCACCGGGTTCGCGTCCGGCGGTCACAGCGTGGGCAGGCTTCCCGTGGTGGGGTGTTCCTGGCCCGGAAGGGGCCTGGCAAACGGAACCTTTGTTCCCAAAACCTGCGCTACGACGTCGTGCGCTATCTTCTGGGCCGTCAGCCCAACCCGCTCCAGAACCTGGCTGCGGGAGCCATGGACCAGGAATTCGACGGGCAGGCCTACCTCGTTGAGGGCCGTGTCCACACCGGCCGCACGCATTTCCTGCCGGATGCGGGAACCCACGCCGCCGGCACGGACACCGTCTTCGATGCAGATCACCAGGCGATGGCGGGCAGCCAGGGCAATGATCGACTTCCGTACCGGGAGGACCCATCGCGGGTCGACCACAGTGGAACTGATGCCCTGCGCTCCCAAGCGGCCTGCCACGTCCAGGGCGAGCTCGGACATGGCTCCGACGCTGACAATCAGGACGTCGTTTTCGGTTGAGCCCTCGGGCCGGCGGGCAAGGATGTCCACGCCGTCCTTCAACCGTTCGATCGCTTCAATTTCCGTTCCGACGCTTCCCTTGGAGAAGCGAACCACCGTGGGAGCATCGTCCACGGCAACGGCTTCCCGGAGTTCCTCGCGAAGACGCGTGGCGTCCCGGGGCGCGGCAAGATGCAGGCCCGGAACAATCTGGACCATGGCCATGTCCCACATGCCATGGTGGCTGGGGCCGTCAGGGCCAGTCACGCCGGCCCGGTCAAGCACCACGGTGACACCCGCCTTGTGGAGCGCCACGTCCATGAGCAACTGGTCGAAGGCGCGGTTGAGGAACGTAGCGTACACCGCCACCACCGGATGCAACCCGCCATAAGCCATCCCGGCCGCGGACGTCAGCGCATGCTGCTCGGCGATGCCGACGTCGATCACGCGCTCCGGGTGCCGCTCAGCAAACTTGTGCAGGCCGACAGGGATGAGCATGGCGCCCGTAATGCCGACGATGTCCTGCCGCTCATCGGCAATGTCGGCGATTTCCTCGGCGAAAACGGACGTCCACGAACGCGCACCCGGAGTCTCGGCCGGCTCGCCCGTTTCGGGATCGATGATGCCCACGGCGTGGAATTGGTCGGCCTCGTTGGCCAGGGCAGGAGCGTAGCCGTGGCCCTTCTCCGTCATGGCGTGGACGATCACCGGCCCGCCGTACGCCTTGGCCGTGCTCAGGGCGTTCTCCAGGGCCTGCAGGTTGTGGCCGTCCACCGGCCCGATGTATTTCATGCCGAGGTCCTCGAACATGCCCTGGGGTGCCCACCAGTCCTTGACGCCCTTTTTCATGGCGTGGAGGCTCTTGTAGGTGAACTGCCCCACCGGGCCGCCGTTCTGGAGCCTCTTCTTCCACCAGTCGAGCATGCGCTCGTAGGCCGGGGCCGTGCGCAGCGAATCGATGGTGGGCCGCAGGGACGCGAGGTAGTCGGCCAGGCCGCCTACGGTCGGCGCGTAGGAACGGCCGTTGTCATTGACCACGATCACCACGCGGCGGCGCTTGTCCGCGGCGATGTTGTTGATGGCTTCCCAGGTCATGCCGCCAGTCAGCGCACCATCGCCCACGACGGCGACGACGAACCGGTCGCCTTCTCCGGTCAACTGGCGGGCACGCGAAATGCCGTCCGCCCAGGACAACGACGACGACGCGTGGGAGCTTTCCACAATGTCGTGTTCGGATTCCGCACGGTCGGGGTATCCGGAGAGGCCGCCTTGCTGCCGGAGAGTGCTGAAGTCCTGCCGTCCGGTCAGCAGTTTATGGACATACGACTGGTGGCCGGTGTCGAAGACGATGCTGTCCCGCGGCGATTCGAAAATCCTGTGCACGGCCATGGTCAATTCCACAACGCCCAGGTTTGGCCCCAAATGTCCGCCGGTAGCGGCCACGTTGGTAATCAGGAAGTCCCTGATTTCTCCGGCCAACTGGTCCAGTTCGGAACTGGACAGTTTGGCCAGGTCCAGTGGATCCTTGATGGTTTCCAAGAGTCCCAAGGGCCCTCCTTACGGTCAATGACGTGCTTGTTAACTTTAGCGCGTTGCCGGTGGCCCGTTGTCTAGCGCCAGGGCGCGCCCCCTGGCTTCCATTTATCCCCGCAAACGCAGCGAGCCCCGGCTGGTCTGGTGACCAGCCGGGGCTGCCATGCACGGAATCAGCTGTGCAGCCGGTTCCTTATGCCGAGATCTGGCGCAGGACGTACTGCAGGATGCCGCCGTTGCGGTAGTAGTCCGCTTCACCCGGGGTATCGATGCGCAGCACGGCGTCGAAGGACTTGGTGGAACCGTCCTCTGCCGTTGCCGTGACCTTGAGCGTCTTGGGCGTGGTGCCGTTGTTCAGCTCGGTCACGCCTTCCACCGCGAACGTCTCCGTGCCGGTGAGGCCGAGCGTTGCTGCGGACTCGCCTGCCGGGAACTGCAGGGGAAGGACGCCCATGCCGATCAAGTTGGAGCGGTGGATGCGCTCGTAGCTTTCGGCGATGACAGCCTTGACGCCCAGGAGGGCCGTGCCCTTGGCTGCCCAGTCACGGGACGAGCCGGAGCCGTACTCCTTGCCTGCCAGGACAACCAGCGGCGTACCTGCGGCCTGGTAGTTCTGGGCGGCATCGTAGACGTAGGCCTGCGGGGCACCTTCCTGGCTGAAGTCGCGGGTGAAGCCACCTTCGACGCCGTCCAGGAGCTGGTTCTTGATGCGGATGTTGGCGAAGGTACCGCGGATCATGACCTCGTGGTTGCCACGGCGGGAACCGTAGGAGTTGAAGTCCTTGCGCTCCACACCGTTGGCCAGGAGGTACTGGCCGGCCGGGGTGTCCGACTTGAACGAGCCGGCCGGGGAGATGTGGTCCGTGGTGACGGAATCGCCAAGCTTCAGGAGCACGCGTGCACCCTGGATGTCCTTGACCGGATCCGGCTGCGCCTTCATGCCTTCGAAGTATGGGGGCTTCCGGACGTAGGTGGAGTCCTCAGCCCAAGCGAAGGTGTCGCCGGCGGGGGTGTCGAGTGCCTTCCAGCGCTCGTCGCCCTCGAAGACGCCTTCGTAGCCCTTGGCGAACATGCCCTCGTCGATGGAGGAGTCGATGACTTCCTGCACCTCGGAGGGGTTGGGCCAGATGTCCTTCAGGAATACTTCGTTGCCTTCGGAATCGGTGCCCAGGGCATCGGCATCGAAGTCGAAGTCCATGGAGCCGGCCAGGGCGTAAGCGATGACCAGCGGCGGGGACGCCAGGTAGTTCATCTTGACGTCCGGGTTGATACGGCCTTCGAAGTTGCGGTTACCCGAGAGGACCGCTGTCACGGAGAGGTCGTTCTTCTGGATGGCCTCGGAGATTTCGGGCTCCAGCGGGCCGGAGTTGCCGATGCAGGTGGCGCAGCCGTAGCCGACGATGTAGAAGCCGAGCTTCTCCAGGTACGGGGTCAGTCCGGACTTCTCGTAGTAGTCGGTGACCACCTTGGAGCCGGGAGCAACAGAGGTCTTGACCCACGGCTTGGCGGTCAGGCCCTTGTTAACGGCATTGCGGGCCAGGAGGGCCGCTGCCAGCATGACGGACGGGTTGGAGGTGTTGGTGCAGGACGTGATCGACGCGATCGACACAGCACCGTGGTCCAGCTCGAATTCGCGGCCGTCAGCAGTGGTGACATGCACCGGCGAAGACGGGCGGCCGTGCGCACCGTTCGCGGCGGATGCAACACGTGCCGTGTCCGTGGTGTGGGAATCGGCGTGCGTGAAGGACGGGGCGTCCGAGGCCGGGAAGGACTCATCCAGGGACTCATCCACGCTGCCGTCTTCGATGGCGACGTAGTTGTGGATGTCCTTGCGGAACTGCTCCTTGGCATCGCTGAGCTCGATGCGGTCCTGCGGACGCTTCGGGCCGGAGATGGACGGAACAACAGTGGACAGGTCCAGCTCAAGGAACTCGGAGAAGCGCAGTTCGCGGGAAGGATCGTGCCAGAGGCCCTGTTCCTTGGTGTACGCCTCCACCAGGGCGACGTTCTCCTCGGAGCGGCCGGTCAGGCGCAGGTAATCGAGGGTGACGTCGTCGATCGGGAACATGGCAGCCGTGGAACCGAACTCCGGGCTCATGTTGCCGATGGTTGCACGGTTTGCCAGCGGCACTGCGGCGACGCCTTCACCGTAGAATTCGACGAACTTGCCCACCACGCCGTGCTTGCGCAGCATTTCGGTGATGGTCAGAACGACGTCGGTAGCGGTGGCACCGGCCGGGATGCTGCCGTTGAGCTTGAAGCCAACAACGCGGGGAATCAGCATGGAAACGGGCTGGCCGAGCATGGCTGCCTCGGCTTCGATGCCGCCAACGCCCCAACCAAGGATGCCAAGGCCATTGACCATGGTGGTGTGCGAGTCGGTACCCACACAGGTGTCCGGGTAGGCACGGACGACGCCGTCCACTTCGCGGGTCATGACGGTGCGTGCCAGGTATTCGATGTTGACCTGGTGGACGATTCCGGTTCCCGGAGGAACAACCTTGAAATCGTCGAAGGCGGTCTGTCCCCAGCGCAGGAACTGGTAACGCTCGCCATTGCGCTGGTATTCGATCTCCATGTTGCGCTCCAGCGCGCCGGCGTTGCCGAAGGCGTCGATCTGGACGGAGTGGTCGATGACCATTTCTGCGGGTGCCAGCGGGTTGACGCGCTTGGGGTCGCCGCCGAGTTCCTTGACTGCTTCACGCATGGTGGCGAGGTCAACAACGCAGGGAACACCGGTGAAGTCCTGCATGATGACTCGGGCCGGGGTGAACTGGATTTCGGTATCGGGCTCCGCATTGGGGTCCCAACCGGCCAGGGCGCGGACGTGGTCAGCCGTAATATTGGCGCCATCCTCAGTCCGCAGGAGGTTTTCAAGCAATACCTTGAGGCTGAACGGAAGGCTGTCTGCGCCCTCTACGGAGTTCAACCGGAAAATTTCATAATCGGTGCCGGCTACATTCAGTACGCCTTTGGAACCGAAGCTGTCCACAGTGCTCATGGCAGGACTCCTCTCGCAACAGGTTTTATCTTTGTCGCGTGGTTGGCCGCTAGCCAGTTAGGCGCACCTTACTTAGCCCGGCGGCACTTTCTCTTGGTCACCCCGGTCCGGAGGCACAGTGCGGCAGCGGACCGGGACTACTACGCCCATCGTAGTGGCATGTATCCCGTTTGCCGCACTGTTCCCTGCCTAGCTTGCCGGAACCAAGAGCCCCACCGTCTCAAGGTGGTGCGTATGCGGGTAGAGGTCGAAGGCCCGGAGGCTCTCCAACCTCCAACCTCCCTGGTGGAAGTAACCCAAATCACGGGCAAACGATGCCGGATCGCATGACACATAAGCGATCGCGCGGGGTCCGGTTTCCATCAACTGACGCACAACGGCCTTGCCGGCACCGGCCCTCGGCGGATCGAGGACCAACGAATCGAAGCTCCTGGCCCTCTGGTGCAGGACACGCTCAACCCTGCCCTGGACGATTTCCACCTGCGGTTCGCCGTGCAGGTTCTTGCGGGCATCGCGGCTGGTCCCCGGGGCGCCTTCCACCGAAAGGACGGACCCGGTCACGCCGACGGCGTCCGCCAGCGGTGCCGTAAAGAGGCCTGCGCCGGCATACAGGTCCGCCACTGCGGCGCCCGGCTGCAGGTAACCGCCACCACTGAGGTAGCCGGTCACGGCGTTCACCAGGGTTTCCGGAGCATCCTTGTGGATCTGCCAGAAGCCCTCCCCCGTCACGCGGTATTCGTGCCCCGCTGCCGACTCCTGCACCCAGGTGCGTCCGCGAAGTTGCAACACGTGGCCCTTGGTGGGGTCGAAGCTCGCAACGGAAATGTCCTGCGGCAGCCGCGTCAGGATGCCGTGCAAGCGCTTGGGGCTGGTTCCTTCCTCCGGAGCAAGCAGGACCAGGGGCCGGGAGCCGTTTGCCGGAACGGCGACTTCCACCCGGGCAATTCCCGTCAGGTCAAGGTCCCACAGCCGGAGATCATTGATTCCGGGATGGGCCAACGGCATTTCGTGGACCGGGATCACGGCGTCGGACCGGTGGGCATGCATGCCCAGGCGGCCCTTGGAGGTGACGGCGAAGCTGGCGCGCGTACGCCAGCCGAGTCCGGCGTCGTCCGCATCTCCAACCGGTTCCACCTCGGTGGCGAGGTCGAGGCCGGCAAGCCGCTTGAGCTGCTCGGCCAACACTTCGGCCTTCAGCGCCCGTTGCCGGCGGAGGGACACGTGGCCGAGTTCGGCGCCGCCCACCGGCGGGCCGCCGCGGCGCCACGAGCCTGGCGAGTCGGCCGGCTTCCAGAAGTGCTGCACCCGGTCAGGCGAAGCTTCCAGGACGTCGACGACGTCGGCCCGCCAGAAGCGCGACGAGTCGCCGGAGTCGGTGAGCCGGATCCGCACTTTCTCGCCGGGAATGCCGTGGCGGACGAAGATAACCCGTCCTTCGTGGCGGGCGACGAAGTGGCCGCCGTGGGCGATCGGACCAACGTCCACCACCAGCTCAGTGCCGGGCCCCTCGTGCTTGCCCGTGCCTGCGGAGTGGGGGGAAACGCTGTTGGAACTCATTGGGTATCCTGCAATGCCTTTGCTTCTTCGGAGGACTTCAGCTGCCATGGAACGCTGGCGACCATGACGCCGGGTTCGAAGTGCAGCCGCGTCTTGATTCTGAGTGCGGTTTGGTTGTGGACCAGTTGTTCCCACCATTTGCCCACCACATATTCGGGGATGTAAACAACGATCAGGTCGCGGGGGGAGTCGCGCCGCATGTTCTTGACGTACTCCATGATGGGCGTGACCGTCTCACGGTAGGGACTGGCCAGAACAGTCAAGGGTACGGGAATTTCCAGCTTCTCCCAGTCACGGACGGTGTGCTCGGTCTCTTCTGCGTTGATGTCCACCGTGATGGCATCCAGGCGGGACGGCCGGGATGCACGGGCGTAGGCCAGTGCACGGAGCACAGGCTTGCGCACATGCGAGACCAGGAGCACAGCGTGGACGCGCGTGGGCAGGGCCCGCGGCGAGGAGTCCTCGTCAACGGCCAGTTCCTTGGCCACATTGTCGTAGTGCGCCCGGATGCTCCACATAATGAGGAACAACACGAACATGGCCAGCAAGGCAATCCAGGCGCCCTGCTCGAACTTGGTGATCAGGACGATCACCAGCACCAGCGCGGTCATGCCGAAGCCCACCATGTTGATGGTGCGCGACTTGATGATCCTGCGGCGGATGGCCTTGTCCCGGGCCAGCTTGAGTTCGCGGCCCCAGTGCCGGACCATGCCGAGCTGGCTGGCGGTGAAGGAAATGAAAACACCCACGATGTACAGCTGGATCAGCTTGGTGACATCGGCGTTGAAGGACAGGATGAGCACCAACGCGCCCGCGGCAAGGGCCAGGACACCGTTGCTGTACGCCAACCTGTCGCCACGCGTCCTCAGCTGGCGCGGGAGGTAACCGTCCTGGGCCAGGATGGAGCCCAGCACCGGAAAGCCGTTGAACGCCGTGTTGGAGGCGAACACCAGGATGATGCCTGTTGCCGCCACCACGATGTAGAAGGGTATGGAGCCCGCACCGAAGATGGTATCGGCGATCTGGCTGATGGCGGGGTTCTGGATGTACCCCTCCGGCAGCGGCTTGCCGTCCATCAGGAACTCGGTGGCCGGGTCCAGGACGATGTGTACCTTCGTGGCGTTGGCCAGGTAGAGGATGCCGGCAAGCATGGCCGCTGCGATGGCGCCGAGGAGCAGCAAGGTGGTGGCGGCGTTCTTGCTCTTGGGCTTCTGGAAGTTGGGGACGCCGTTGCTGATGGCTTCGACGCCGGTCAGCGCCGCGGCGCCGGAGGAGAACGCCCGCAGCAGGAGGAACGCGCCGGCCAGGCCCACGAGGCCCTCGTCGAAACCGGCTTCCGGGACGATGGTGAAGTTGGCGGAGGGGGCTTCGCCGAGTTGGCCGGTGAGGGCCTGGAAGATGCCCACCACGGTCATGCCCAGGATCGAGGCCATGAAGATGTAGGTGGGAACGGCAAAGACGGTTCCCGCTTCCTTGATGCCGCGGAGGTTGACCAGGGCCAGGATCACCACGCCGATGGTTGCGATGAGGGCCTGTTCGCCGTGCAGGGCAGGAATGGCCGTGGTGAGGTAGGCGGCCGCCGAGGACATGGACACGGCCACGGTCAGGACGTAGTCCACCAGGAGGGCCGACGCGACCGTCAGGCCGGCGTATTTTCCGAGGTTCACGTTGGCGATCTCATAGTCGCCGCCACCGGAGGGATAGGCGTGCACGTTCTGGCGGTAGGAGGCCACCACTGTGAGCAAGACCACCATGACGGCCAGGCCAACCAGCGGGGAGAACGCCACGGCGCTGACGCCTGCCAACGCGAGTGTCAGGAGGATTTCGTCGGGTGCGTAAGCCACGGAGGACAGGGCATCCGAGGCGAAGATCGGCAAGGCGATGCGTTTAGGCAACAGGGTGTGGGACAAGCGGTCGTTCCGGAAGGGTCGGCCCACCAACACCCGCTTCACTGCATTCAGTATTGTCAGCACTCCGCAAAGCTACTCTGAATCCCCCGCGATGTCATGACGGCGGTCGCCTGCTTACGCCCGTCGCACCGGTAAAGTCATACGCAGCGGCACGGACAAAGACAAAAGGAGACACGGTGGCTCACTTCGTGATCATGGGTTGTGGCCGCGTTGGCGCAACCCTGGCACACACTTTGGAGGATGCGGGGCATTCCGTGGCCATCATCGACCAGGATGAGCGCGCGTTCCGCCGGCTGCGCAACACCTTCACGGGACGCAAGGTAACCGGCGTCGGCTTCGACCGGGACACCCTGAAGCAGGCAGGCGTCGAAGAGGCCTACGCCTTCGCCGCAGTCTCCAGCGGCGACAATTCGAACATCCTCGCCACGCGCGTAGCCCGGGAAACCTTCCACGTAGCCCACGTCGTGGCGCGCATCTACGACCCCGGCCGGGCCGAAATCTACCAACGTCTCGGCATCCCCACCGTTGCCGCCGTGCGTTGGAGCGCGGACCAGGTGTTGCGCCGCATCCTTCCGGAGCAGCACCTCTCAGGCGATTACCGCGAGCCGTCCGGACGGCTGGTGCTGGCCGAAGTGGACCTTCACGAGGGCTGGATCGGCCACAGCCTGGACTCCATCGAGGCCGCGGCCGGGATCCGCATTGCCTTCCTCACCCGCTTCGGCGAAGGCCTGCTGCCCCAGGCCGGTACGGCCTACCAGGAAGGCGATACTGTGCACGCCATGCTGAGCCTGGACCGGTCCTCGGATATCAGCCGGATCCTCGCCAAAGCCCCTGCCAAGGAGAATTAGTGAAAGTCGTCATCGTTGGAGCAGGCAGCGTCGGCTCGTCGATCGCCCGTGAACTGCTGGCCCACAACCACCAGATCCTCCTGATCGACCTCAAGCCGGAAGTCATCGGGCGCAGCGGGCTGCGTGGTGCACGCTGGTTGGTGGGCGACGCCTGCGAACTGAGCACGCTGCAGGACGCCAAACTGGAGGACGCCGACGTCGTGGTTTCGGCTACAGGCGACGACAAGGTCAACCTGGTGGTCTCGCTCCTGGCCAAGACCGAATTCGGCGTGGGCCGAACGGTTGGCCGGGTCAACAACCCCAAGAACGACTGGATGTTCAACGACTCCTGGGGCGTCGACGTCGCGGTCAACACGCCCCAACTCATGACCGCCCTGGTGGAGGAAGCGGTGGAAATTGGTGACATCGTCCGCCTGCTGACCTTGCAAACCGGGGTGGCCTCCATCGTCGAGTTCACCGTTCCCCACGACTCGCACGTCATCGGCAGCACGGTGGGTGACATCGAGTGGCCCGAGGATTCAACGCTGGTGGCCATCCTGCGCGACCAAGCCCCCATCACGCCCAGCAGGGACGATGTCCTGGACGGTGGCGACGAGTTGTTCTTCGTCACCACCATCGCCGCGGAGGACGGCCTCCGGGCGCTCCTGTCCCCGGATTCGATGGCCGGGCAGGGACCGCGCGACGGGTCGGCGGAAGTTTCTGATCAGTCCGCGGACGACGACGGCTTCGACGGCTGAGGCGCGGGCTTGGTCACAAGCCAAGCCACCCACAGTCCCAGGATGTACAGCGGCGCTCCCATGATGAGGCGGGTGGTAGCGAGGGCCGTCAGTCCCGCCTCACCCATGAAGTAGAGCGGAACCTGGACAACCAACCGCAAGGCCAGCACGGCCACCACAATCCAGGTGCCCAGGCGGTAGGCCCGCAGCCGCTCGGGGTCCTTGCGCCAGTCCAGGCCTTCGTTGCGCACAAAGCCGAACAGGAGTCCGGCGATGGGCCACTTCAGGGCGATCGAAAGCACCATGCCCGCGATGTACGCGATGTTCGTGAAGAAGCCCAGGACGTAGAAATCCTCGGCCTTACCCGTGGTGTTGGCGAGCCAAGCGGAAATTCCGACGCCGACCACTCCGGCCAGCGCTTGGGTCAACGGCCGCTTCTGGATAAGCCTGGCCACGGTGAAAGCGGCGGCAACCGCCAAGGCGGCCACCAGGGAAACCGTCAGGTCCCGCATGATGGTGAAGGCCACCAGGAACACCAGGCCCGGGAGGATGCTCTCGGCGATACCCTGCACACCCCCGGCTGATTTGAGCAGGTCCACGTGTCCGGAGCTGTTCCGGTGCAGTCCCGCTTTCTCCGCATAACCTGCGGCAAGGCCGGCCATTGTCTGCGCTTCCGGCGACGGTGGCTGCACGGGATCGGCGGCAGGGTTTGCCCCGGCAGGGTCCTTGGGGTCCGGTCCATTGGCGGAGGTCATCGGTGCTCCTGACGGGAAAGTATTTCGTAGCGTGGATTGAACATGGCCGGCAAGCCATCGACCTCGGTGACCATCCCATTCAGCCGCAACTGGGCGCCGGCTTCGATGCCGGGAACCCGGTTCCTGCCCAGCCAAATGACCCGAAGCCGCTCATAGGGCTTCCTGGCCGTCCCACCGAGCGTGGACAGTGAGCTGTGCTCCAGGGCGTCAACTACGATCGCCGAAAAGAACGGCTGTTCGCTGGGTGGCTGGTGGGTTACCGATTCGATGAAGCCCGTGCACACGGCCCGGCCACGGACGGGGAGGTCCCTGACGCCCGGCGCGGTGCCCTGCCGTTGGGTGCCCTGAACGGGCCGTCCTGCGGTTTCAGCCAATCTGGGTGATCTCCGGACCCCGCTCCGGCCGCTGTACGGAGGGTTCGTCGTGCGGGGCGGCCGGCTGTCCCGAGGCAGTAGCGTCCTTCGGCAACCGCAGCTGCAGGAGTTCGCGCGGAGGCATGGGGTTGTCCCCGCGAACCACCACAACCTGGCGGAACAACTCTTCCAGCCCGGCCGCGGCATCCTTCTCCAGCGCGGCGGCACCGCCAAGGACACCGCGAAGGAACCAGCGCGGACCGTCCACGCCCATGAAGCGGGCTGCCCGGAAGCCACGGCTGCCATCGGCAGCTTCGGCCGGAAGCTTGGCGACAAGCTCGGTGCCGAAGGTACCGGCGACTTCTTCAGTCTCGCCGCCCTGGCTTGCCACGGATTGGCTGATCTGCTCGCGGATCTCCTCCCACAGACCTTCTGAACGGGGAGCCGCGAAGGCCTGGAGCTGGAGGCTGGAGCCGGCCAGGTCCATGGTCACTGCCACGACGCGCTGGGTGGCTTCCTCGACTTCGAGCCGAAGCTGCAGACCCTCGGCGGGGGCGATCAGCAAGGCTCCGAGATCGACGTAACCGTCCCGGTCCTCGATCTCGTCGCTGTCCCACGGACCCTTGGCCAGCCGAAGGTCGCCTTTGGCGGGCTCGGCGTCGGCCGGCCCCGGGGCTGCGTTCTCCTCGTCGATGACGGCCGCTTCCGGCCGCTCAGCCTTGGACTTCTTGCCGCGCCCAAAAACCATTGGGTTTTCTCCTTAGTAGTGGTCTATCCCCAAGTAAACCGCACCCATGCCGAAGTACGGCAATGCGGCGGGCAACAGCCTGCGCATCTGCCTGGTGGGTGTGGATGGTCAGGCCACCGGGGCGTTGAAGCCACCGGTGGAACCGAAGCCGCCGGTCCCACGGACGGAATCGGAAAGCTCGTCAACGGCGACGAAGCGGGCATATTCCACGCGCTGGATCACCATTTGGGCAATCCTATCCCCGCGCTTGAGCTCAATCGCCTGGCTCTGGTCGGTGTTGAGCAAAGTGACGGCGATTTCGCCCCGGTACCCGGCGTCGACTGTTCCCGGAGCATTCACCACGGTCAGTCCGTGCTTGGTTGCCAGGCCGGAACGGGGGTGGATCAGTGCGACAAAGCCGTTGGGTAGGGCGATCGAGACACCGGTGGGAACAAGTTTCCGCTCCCCTGGCGCCAGGGACACGTCTACGCGTGCCCGCAAGTCAGCACCAGCATCACCCGGGTGCGCATACGAGGGCGCTTCCAAGCCGGCGTCGAGCATTTTCAGCTGTACCTCGAGGGTTGGCGCGCCGTAGGAGGCGGAGTCACCGCTTTCGGCTTCCGGGGAAAGGGAGTCATTACTGAATACTGCGGTCTCATTGCTCACAGTGGTCCATTCTACGTGGAGCGGCCTCCCCTCGACGGCGGATAAGCTGGACCCATGCCTACGCCTGACCAGTCCGCCCCTTTGCCTGCCCGGAACTCCTCCACTCCAGGAGAGGTCCTGTTCAAGGAAAAGCTGTGGCCCACCATCTGGATCTGGATTGTGGTGGTTGGCCTCTCAAGCGCCGGGATCCTGATGTTCGCTCCCATCAGCCCCGCTGCAGGCGTCATCGCCGCACTGGTGCTCCTCGCGATCATGACCACGTTGCTGGTGCTCTCCACCCCCACGATTTCCGTCACCAAGGACACCCTGCGGGTGGGCAGGGCCAGCATCGACCGGAAGTTCGTCGGATCCGTTGAGGCGTTTACCAAGGGCGAAGCGACCGCCGAACGCGGTCCCCGCCTCAATGGCCTGGCCTATATGTGCTTCCGCGGCTGGATCGATCCCGTGGTCAAGATCGAAATCACCGATCCTGCCGACCGCACGCCTTACTGGATTGCTTCCTCGCGCAGGCCACAGGAACTGGTTGCCGCGCTGGACCGACAGCAGGTTTCCTAGCTTTCGCACTCCGTGCAGTACAGGTGGCCGTTCCGCTCGGCGGCGATCTGTGAACGGTGCTTCACCAGGAAGCAGTTGAAGCAGGTGAACTCGTCGGCTTGGGCCGGCATGACCTGGATGAGCAGCTCTTCGCCTGAAAGGTCGGCTCCCGGCAGTTCGAAGCCGTCGGCCAGTTCCGTTTCATCCACGTCCACAGCCGAGGATTGCTTTCCCGACTGGCGCGTCTTGAGTTCCTCGATCGAGTCCTCGCTGACGTCTTCCTCGGTCTTCCGAGGGGCATCGTAGTCCGTGGCCATGGTCTTTCTTATCCTCGATGCTTGATGCGGTTGGAATTCCGCGGTGGGCTTCGCAGCCCGCAGCGGCTGTAGGGATGTAACGTAGGACTCCCCGGATTTGTGCCCGGTATCGGCCAGATTTTCCTCCCCTGACACACGATTGTCCATAGCTCGGGCAGTGGCCTCTCCCGACGGCGGAGAAGGCTGTTTTCGCCGGAATATCACGGCACGCCCTTTCTCCTAGTAGGAAAAGGGCAGCGTGGGTGGCAGAGTTTCGAATGTCAGTTATGCCATGTGGTGGAGGGTGTTATGCAGGATCTACGGCTGGTAGGCGTCCACGACGACGGCGGGCATCTCCTCTTGAGCGGTCCCGGCGGTGCGATGTTCCAGCTTCCGATCGACGAGGCCTTGCGGGCCGCGGCGAGCCGGACCCCTGCCCAGGTCGCAGCACGCGCCTCCATCACTCCCGTGGCCATGTCGCCCAGGGACATCCAGGCAAGGATCCGCAGCGGTTCAACCGCCGCAGAAGTGTCCGAGCTGTCCGGCATACCCCTCGCGAACGTCCAACGCTACGAAGGACCTGTCCTTGCCGAACGCGAGTATGTGGCACAGCAGGCACGCAACGTGGAAGTGGCTGCTCCCTCCCCTGGCCATGACGCCCACCGTTCGGCCTTCGGGGACAACCCCGCCACTCTGGGCGAGATGGTCGCCCACAGGTTGTCGGCCCACGGCATTGACCCTGCCACCGTCGAATGGGATTCCTGGCGCCGCACCGACGGCACGTGGACCGTCGTCGCGCGCTTTGAAACCGTGCCCGGCTCCGACGGGACCATCGGCGAAGAACCCCCTGCCATGTGGACTTTCAGTCCACAACGGAAGTCACTGCACAACGCCAACCGTTGGGCCCAGCAGCTAAGCGAACTTGAGCCGCTGGACGGCCCTGTTCCGGCGCGCCGGCTGGCGGCCGTCTCGGACCGGCCTTTCGACGTCGAAGCAGACGCCGGCGCGTCCTTGCGGGCTTCTGCGAAGGATTCGGACAATCTCCTGGAGATGCTTCGCTCGCGGCGTGGACAGCGCCTTGGAGTGGACGAAGACGCCGACGACGCCTTGGCCGTCCTGTTGAGCAACGTCCCGGCCGCGCACCCCCGCCCCGAAGACGAAGGCCAGGACCAGCACGATGAAACCGGCGGGGATCACACCGCACCGGATACCCAGCCGGCAAGCGAACCTGCACGCGGGGACGGCCGCCCGTCCATCCTGTCGCGGCTCAGCCTCGCACCCCGCCATGTTGAATCCGACGACGCCGACGATTCCCTTCGGCTGCACGACGGCGTCAGTACCGAAACGCGCGAGATTACCGTCGTGGCCGGCCCGCTGCGGCCGGTACCCCCGCTTGACGAACTGCCGGCGTCAGCCGATGCACCCCTCGCGGACGAGGAAGCATCCACCGCAGCCGACACTCCGGGCGATGGCCCTGTCCAGCGGGCAGGCCTCGATGAGTTGCTGGGTGGTCCAGCCCCGGCCGGATCCCGGCGCCACCCCGCGCCCAGCGATGGCTCCGCCGCCGGCCCCAAAGAACGCCCCGCTCCCAAGGCAGACGAAGCACCCGCCGAACGCCAGCCTTCGCGGCCCAAGCGGTCCAGCATCCCCAGTTGGGACGAGATCGTCTTCGGGGCCCGGGGAGACTAACTCCGACGCAACTCCCCTGCCCCTGGCCACAGGCATGCCTCAATGTCGAACGGCAATGTTTGGTCGGACCCTGCCATGAGGTTGGCACCGTGGGCCGTGACGCGCCGCATGTAGTGCCGGCGGCAGAGTGTCTCGTATTCCACCACGCCGGCTACCGGCGGGTCGTCATCCATCAGAGCGTCATCCATCAGTGCGTCATCCCCCGGCGCGACGTCGCCAACCATGACCTGCTCGCCCTCCACCACCATGATGCCGTCCACGGTCCGGGCGTTTTGGGTAGCGCGGCGGCCACACCAGCACAGAGCCTCGACCTGGAGGACCTGGACTTTGTCCGCGAGTTCAATCAAGCGCTGCGAACCGGGAAACAGCCTGGTACGGAAGTCCGAGGTGATCCCGAAGGCGAAGACATCCACATCCATCTCGTCCACCAGGCGGGCCAGTTGCTCCACTTGGGCCGCCGAATAGAACTGGGCTTCGTCGCAAATCAGGTAGTCCACCCGGAGTCCGCTGGTCCGCCGGACCACCACCTCATCCCAAAAATCGGTGGAGCCGTGCACCTCCACGGCGTCGGTCTGCAGCCCAAGCCTGCTGGAAATAATGGATTCCCCCGCCCGGTCATTACAGCTGAAACGCACGCCTCCCCGGCCCCGTGCCCTGTGGTTGTGGTCCATCTGCAGCGCGAGCGTCGATTTCCCGCAGTCCATGGTGCCGGAAAAGAAGACCAGCTCAGCCACGGGCACCCTTCTTGCCGGTGGCAGAAAGGCAGAGGAACGGAACTTCCCGTTCAGCCTTGGTCAGGGAGCCGTGCTGACCCACTACTTCAAGGGACGTCGGCCGGACACGCCTGGTGTCGTACAGCGCGAGCGTGTCCCGTGCCGCCACCATGACGTCTCCGATGCGGGGCGACACCTGTGCCTCGACGTCGCCGAACAAACCGGCCGAGACGGCCTGTTCGCGGGTGAACAACCAGATCCGCTCCCCGAACCGTTTCCGCCACGCCGCCATGAGTGACTCCCGCGTGGCCTCGCCTGCATCCGGCTCAAGGTACAGATGGACCATGCGCGGCTCTCCAGCCGTATGACGGACGCCCTCCACCAGGGACGCATCGGCCGAATAATCGATGCGTTGGGACTCCGGAACGTCAAGCATTCCGTGATCTCCCGTGACCAGGATGGTGGTGCCTGCGGGAAGGGACGTGGACAAGCGCTTCACCGTGGCGTCGAGCTCTTCGAGTTGGTGCTCCCAGCGCTCCGACTGGCAGCCGTGGCGGTGGCCCGCCTTGTCCAGCTCGTTGACGTAGAAGTACATCAACGACGGCCCGCCGGACGCCATCGCCTCGGCAGCAGCAGCGGTCCGCGCATGGAGTGTTGTGCCGCCGACGAAGCGGCTGCCCCGAAGCGCGGCCTGTGTCATGGGCGAGTTGCCGAACTGCGGGAGGCTCACCGTCACGACGTCCACCTCGTCGGACACCCGCTCAAAGATTGTGGGGTGGGGTTGCCAACGGGCGGGATCCACGTGGGCATCCCAGTTGCCGAGCAGGTTGACCACTTTGTCCTGGGCGGGATCCAGGACATCGTAGCCCACCATGCCGTGGCTTCCGGCAGGCAAGCCCGTCCCCAGGCTGGCGAGGGATGCCGCGGTGGTGCTCGGAAAGGCCGAGTCGATCCACGTGGGGACGTTGCCCTGGCCTGCCGCGAGGACAGAGCGAAGGAACGGTGTATGCGATGCCTTTTGTTTCAGGAGCGCACGGCCCAATCCGTCGGCCAGGACTACGCAAACCCGTTGGCTGGCCGGAAGCTGGAGTTTGTTGGCAAAGCCAGGAACGCCCAGGCTGGCGGCGGCGCTGGTCAGGACCTCGGCGATCGACTTATCGCCGAACAGCGGCGGTGAAGGCACGTCGGCCACGGCGTTGGCGCTGTTTGGCCCCGCCACCCTCAACGCTGGTGTCCGCGACCCAGGCGGTTGCTGAAGACGCCTGAGCGTGGCCGCGGCGCAGGTATGCCGGCATGCGGAACGGGTGTGGAAACGCCCGTGTTCACGGCGCGCAAGGCCCGGGCGAAGACCTTGGCATCCTGGACGGCTTGGAGCCCGTCCGCCTCGGCACTGATCCGCAGCACAATGTCCTCCTGTGCAATGGTTCCCGTGTACCCGTGGTCCGCCTCGCACTGCGGATCGCCGCAACTGGCCGGGCCCATGTCCAGCCGCTGTCCACCGGACCAGGCAATGGAGAGTGTCAGCTCGCGGACAGGATCGGACGGTTTGTAGTCCTGGGGTTGGGAGTACATGTAGCTCAGCACGACGGAACGGATCTGGGCCACGGGCACCGACTCCGTGGAAATCTGCGCCACGATCTGCTCGCCGGCCTCATCCAGTTGCTGGTCGTCCACGTGGGTGATGACCAGCATGTCCTCCGTCAGTACCAGCACGGTGATGTGGCGCCGGACCTCGGCCCTGTCGAAATGGGTTTCCAGGTGCACCAGGTGGGACAGGCAATCACGGCCGTCCAGGGCATCATCGACGACGTCGGCCACCAGTCGCGGGTAGAAACCTGCCTGCTGCAGGGCCTGGTCCAGGCTCTGTGCTTGGGAACTGTGGTTGCGCGCGGTGTGGTGCCCGGTGTTGGACGGGCGGGATTGAGGCGTCGGAGACTGGGTGCTCATTCCCCCATTTTCACAGATCGCTTGGTGACTTCCTAACCGCAACCCACAGCAGCAAACGCATGCCGTGCGTGGTCAGGGACTAGTTCCGCATGGCCCGGCGCGCGCTGTCCGTCCGTTGCGCCGCATTGCCGATCCACACTTCGGCCCCCAGGATGGTTGCCCCCGTGGGGCCGGCCAGCACGGGGTTGAACTCGATCAGGGCGATCCCCGGATGGTCGTCCTTGAGTTTTGCCAACCGGGCAGCCAGGTCTTCCAAGGCCGGGACGTCCACCGCCGGCAGGCCTTGGTAGCCGAACAGCTTCCGGGATGCCCGTGGCGACCGGATGATGTCATGCACATCGGCTGCGGACAGGGGCGGAACCCGGTGCGCCCAATCGTCCAGGAGGTTCACGGCGTCCCCTGCCAGGCCGAAGGACACTACAGGCCCCAGCAAGGGGTCCTCCATGGCCCGGAAGGTGCAGGCCTGGCCCACTGGAGCCATGGCCTGGACTTCCAGCGACGAGGATCCATACGGTTCCAGCGCCCGGCGCATTTGTCCGATGTTCTGGCGAAGCGATGCAGCGTCCTGGATGTCCAGGCGCACCCCGCCAAGGTCCAGCCGGTGCCTCAGCGCGGGGTCCGTGGTCTTGAGCACCACCGGCCATCCAATCGATTCGGCCGCCGCGACGGCCTCCTCTGGCGTGCCGAAGCCGATCGCCGGTACGACGCCGATTCCGTAACCGGCCAGCAACGCCGCGGCAGCTCCGGCGTCGAGCTTTCGCAGTTTCTCCCCTGTCACCCCGGACAGCATCGACGCCACCGCTTCCCGGGTGCCCTCGACGTCGCACCCGTCCGGCTCGACGAACAGGCCCTGGTCGCGGTCGCGCCATTGCGCGTAACGGACGATCGCGGACAACGCGGCCACCGCGGACCCCGCATTGGAATAGCAAGGCAGTTGCGGTGCGCCGTCCTGCCCCACCATGCCCTCGACATGCACGGACGGATCCAGGATTCCGGTAAACGCGGCCACCACTGGTTTGCCGGCCTCCGCAGCGCACTCGGCAAGGACTTCTGCGAGCGCCGCCACCGTCAGGCCCCGCGCCGGCAGGAGCGCGGCAATGAGCGCGTGTACCGATTCGTCGGCGAGGATGTCCTGCAGGCTACTGCGGAAAGCCGGCAGCGCAAGCGACATCCCGGCGTCGAGGTCAACGTCCGTTATGGTTCGCCTGACGTCGAGTCTGGCGGGGGCCGCTGCGTCCGCCACCACCGTGGCAAGAGCCACCGAATTGGCGAAGACCGCCAATCCGGGTCCGGCTGGGAGCGACTGTGTGGAGACGATCTGGGCGATGTCCATGAGCTGCTCTATGGTGTCCACGCGGATCACTCCTGCCTGGCGCATCATGGCATCCACTGCCGCCGCGGGCGCCTGGGTGGTCCGGACTTCGTGTCCGGGTGGAAGCCTGAGGCCGGTCACGTCCGACTTCGCGACGATCACGGGCTTGCTGCGTGACAACCTTCGGGCAAGACGGGAGAACTTGCGGGGGTTGCCAATGGATTCGAGGTAAAGCCCGACGGCGGAGGTGTCTGCATCGTCTTCCCAGAACTGCATGGCATCGTTGCCGGAGACATCGGCCCGGTTCCCCGCCGACAGGAACGACGACAGTCCGAGGCGGCGCCGGCTCGCTGCCGCGTAGACGGCCACCCCCACTGCTGCTGACTGGCTGAAGAGGCCAAGCCCTCCCCTGGGCGGCATGGTTGGTGCCATGGAGGCGTTGAGGGAGATGTCCGGGTGGGTGTTCAGGATGCCCAGCGATTCAGGGCCGATCACGCGCATGCCGTTGGCGCGGGCACGCCTGACCAGTTCATGCTGGCGGGCGAGGCCCCGCTCGCCGTCGTCCGCGAAGCCCGCCGTGGCCACCACGAGTCCCTTGACGCCGGCCGCCGCGCAATCATCCACCACTCCCGGGACTTCCTCGTAGGGAACCGCGATGATGGCGAGTTGCACCGGTCCAGGTATGTCGGAGAGGCGGGCGAAGGAGATCATGCCCGCCAGTTCGAACGCCTCCGGGTTGACGGCGTAGACGGGGCCCTTGAAGCCACCTTCGATGAGGTGTTCGAGGAGTTGGTAGCCGACGGTTCCCCATTTGCGGCTTGCACCGATGACGGCAATGGACGACGGCGCCAGCAAGTCGCGCACGCTGCGCGCCTCTGCGCGGTGCTCACGTGCCTCCATGACAGCCCGCGACTTCTCGGTGGGGTCGATGTTGAATTCGACGCTGACGACGCCGTCGTCGAACTGGCGGGTGAGGTCGTAACCGGCATCCGCGAAGACCATGAGCATCTTGCGGTTCTCCGGCAGGACTTCGGCGGTGAAGCGGCGGATGCCGTTTTCTCGGGCAGCGACGGCCAGGTGCTCCAGCAGGATGGAGCCGATGCCGCGGCCTTGATGGGAATCGGAGATGTTGAAGGCGACTTCGGCCTCGGCCGGGTCGTCCAGCCGGTCGTAGCGCCCGACGCCCACGATCTCGCCGCCGATGGTGATGACAAACGCGACGCGGTTGACGTGGTCCACTTCGGTGAAGCGCCGGACTTCCTTGCCGGAGAGCTTGGCCTTGAAGGAGAAGAAACGCATGTAGATGGAGGCTTGTGACTGGCCTGCGTGGAAGGCCTGCAGGGCGTCTGCATCCTCCGGGCGGATGGGGCGAAGGTGGGCGGTTCCGCCGTCGCGCAGGACGACATCGGCCTCCCAATATTCCGGATAAATGCCGACCCCGGGCTGATCCACCATAGGCTTAGCCTAGCTAAAACATCCGCAGTACAACTTTCAAGGATCCACCGCACCCATGGCCCGCAGCCAAACTTCAGCACGCAAAGGCGAGCCCCTCGGCGATTTCACCGAGACGATCGTCGACATTGACGTCACTTCCGAGATGGAGGGCTCCTTCCTGGAGTACGCCTACTCGGTGATCTATTCGCGTGCACTTCCCGACGCACGTGATGGCCTCAAGCCCGTCCAACGCCGCATCCTCTACATGATGGCCGACATGGGCCTCCGCCCCGACCGCGGACACGTCAAGAGCGCCCGTGTGGTGGGCGAAGTGATGGGTAAGCTCCACCCGCATGGTGACGCCGCGATCTACGACGCGATGGTGCGCATGGCGCAGGATTTCTCCCTTCGCTTGCCGCTGATCGACGGCCACGGCAACTTCGGTTCGCTGGACGATGGTCCGGCCGCGCCCCGTTACACGGAAGCCCGGCTGGCCGCAGCGGCCCTGACCATGACCGACCACCTCGACGAAGACGTGGTGGACTTCGTTCCCAACTACGACAACCAGCTGACCCAACCCGAAGTCCTGCCGGCGGCGTTCCCCAACCTCCTGGTGAATGGAACCACGGGCATCGCCGTGGGCATGGCCACCAACATGGCTCCGCATAACCTGGTGGAAGTCATCGCGGCCGCACGGCATTTGATCGCCAACCCCGAGGCCACGCTGGATGACATCATGAGGTTCATCCCGGGTCCTGACCTGCCCACGGGTGGGCGGATCGTCGGCCTGGACGGCATCCGCGACGCCTACGCGGGCGGGCGCGGTTCCTTCAAGACCCGGGCCAAGGTGGAAGTGGAGCAGCTCACTGCCCGGCGGACCGGCCTGGTGGTGACGGAACTTCCCTACATGGTTGGCCCGGAGAAGGTGATCGAGCGCATCAAGGATGCCGTCAACGCCAAGAAACTGACCGGCATCAGCGATGTCGTGGACCTGACGGACCGCAACCACGGCTTGCGCCTGGTGATCGAGCTGAAGAACGGCTTCAATCCCAACGCTGTCCTCCAGCAGCTCTACCGGTTCTCCCCGATGGAAGATTCCTTCGGTATCAACAACGTCACCCTGGTAGACGGCCAGCCGCAGACGCTTGGGCTCCTGCAGCTCCTGCAGGTGTACGTGGACCACCGCCTGGATGTGGTCCGCCGGCGGACGGCGTTCCGCTTGGGCAAGAAGAAGGACCGCCTCCACCTGGTGGAGGGCCTTTTGATCGCGATCGTGGACATTGACGAAGTCATCCAGATCATCCGGTCATCCGATGAAGCTTCCGCGGCCCGCGAACGCCTCATGTCCATCTACGACCTCACCGAGATCCAGGCCAACTACATCCTGGAGCTCCGCCTTCGCCAGCTCACCAAGTACTCCCGCATCGAGCTGGAGAAAGAGCAGGACGAGCTGCGCAGGGAAATCGAAGCCCTTGAGGCGATCCTGGGCAGCGACCAGTTGCTTCGTGAGCTGGTTTCCGGCGAGCTGGCCGAGATCGCGGAGAAGTACGGAACTCCGCGCCGGACAGTCCTGTTGGAATCCGAGGCCGTGTCTCCTACGGTCGCCGCCGCCCTGGCGTCTGCCGCCCCGAGCCCCAAGGGCAAGGCCGCCGCGCTTCCCTTGGAAATTCCGGACGACCCCTGCTGGGCGTTGCTCAGCATGTCCGGCCAGATCGCCCGGACCTCCAACCAGGAACCCCTCGCCGAATCGGGTCCGCGGGCAAAACACGATGTGTTCCGTTCGGTGGTCAAGACCACGGCCCGCGGCGAAATCGGGGCCGTGACCTCCACGGGCCGGATGCTCCGCCTGCAGGTGATGGACATGCCTGTGCTTCCGCCGGTGAGCGGTTTGCCGAACCTGGCCGGCGGAGTGCCGGCCAGGGAGTTCATCACGCTGCTCAAGGGCGAGGCCTTGGTGGCCTTCGTCCCGCTGGACCAGATCCTGGCGATCGGCACGGTGCAGGGCGTGGTGAAGCGCGTCCAGCCCGACTATCCCCTGAACCGCGAGGACTGGGAGATCATCTCGCTCAAGGACAAGGACACCGTCCTCGCCGTAGAACCGGCGCACGAGGACGACGTCGATCTCGTCTTCCTGACCAAGCAAGCCCAGTTGCTGCGGTTCACTGCGTCCAACGTCCGGCCTCAGGGCCGCACGGCTGGGGGCATGGCGGGCATCAAGTTGGCTGCAGGAGACGAAGTGATCCACTTCGGTACCGTGCGCCCCAACGATCCTGCCGCCGTCGTGGTGACCATCGCCGGGACCGTTGGCGCCCTGCCCGGTACGGCCCCGGGCACGGCGAAAGTGACTGCCTTCGAGGAGTACCCGGCCAAGGGCCGCGCCACGGGCGGTGTCCGAGCCCACCGTTTCCTCAAGGGCGAAGACACGCTCCTGCTGGCGTGGGCAGGGCACGGCCCGGCCAAGGCGTCAACCAGTGCAGGCGTTGCCCGTGCCCTACCGCAGGAACACGGCCGGAGGGATGGGTCCGGCGTGCCGTTGTCCCAACCAGTGGAGGCGATCGGTCCGAGCATGGCGTGGCCCGAAACCGCTCCGGACGGCGCCTAGGCGAAGCAAAGGAAAGGCCGGCGGCCTCAATAGGCTGCCGGCCCGTCCCCTTGGGTGTCAGCCGTTCCGGCCCATCTGGTTCAGGCTCAGGATGTTTCCCTCGGTATCGAGGAACCAGGCCGCCGCGGTGCCATCGGGCATGGTGGCGATGCCATCCTCTGTCTTCAATCCGGGGAAGTCGTAGTCTTCGAAAACCACGCCCTTTCCACGGAGTTCGGCCACTGTGGCGGCAAGGTCATCCACATTCCAGCCCATTTGGGTGTTCTTGGCTGTTCCGGCGTTGGCGGTTTGGTAAACGAAGAATCCCGTGCCATCTCCGCACCTGTATTGAAGGTTGTCGTCGTCGTCCGGATTGTCGGGTTCGAGGCCGAGTTTTTCGCTGTAATACGCGCGGGCCCGGGCAATGTCCGATGCTGGCAGGACGGCAGCCACTTGCTGATCTTTGAGCATGATTCTCTCTTTCCGGCTCTCCTCCCGGAACGAACTCTACTCCTGCGCCGACGCGAAGCAATCGGCAAACGGAACCTGTTTAACCGCCTGCGCAGTACAGGGCAGGGAGCCGCATAGACTGGCGGCATGCCAATCATTCCTGAGGACAAAGACTGGACGTGGGTGCTCGCCGAGCCCTGCCCCGAATGTGGATTCGATGCTTCGACGGTCACGCCAGCGACCGTACCCGGAAGCGTCCTGAGCATGCTTCCCCGGTGGCGTTCGGTCCTCAAGCGTGAGGATGCAACAACCCGGCCCAATGACCACACGTGGTCTCCCGTGGAATATGCGTGCCACGTCAGGGACGTCTTCGAGCTTTTTGGCCAGCGCTTGAACCTGATGCTCACGCAGGAGAATGCAGCCTTCGACAACTGGGACCAGGACCAGGCAGCCATCGATGGCGACTACGCATCGTCCGACCCCGGCCAGGTCGCCGACGAACTGGTCACCGAAGGCGAGCAGGTGGCTGAGTCGTTCGCACGCGTTGTCCAGGACGAATGGGAGCGGACCGGCACGCGGAGCAACGGCTCGGCCTTCACCGTCCTGACGTTTTCGCAGTACTTCCTGCACGACGTCGTCCATCATTTGCACGACGTCGACGGCTGAAGGCCAGCGCTACAACCGCTTCTCCCACGTGATGCTCCGGCTCACCGGCCTGTAGCCCATGCCCACGTATAAACCGAGCGCTCCCGTGGGATTGGCCGAGTCCACATCCAGCGAGGCTATGTCCATGCCGTCCGCCGCGAACCTGCGCATGGCATCGGCCAGCAGGGCCTGGGCGATCCCCCTGCCGCGGAATTCGCGCCGGACACCGAGCAGTTCCGTGTAGCCCTCGGTGAACCCGCGGTCAGCGGCTGCGTCGGGGTCGAAGCTGGCCAGCTGGTATCCCGCCACCGTCCCCGAGGCCGTGTCGATCGCCACCGTGCTCCAGTCGTGCCGGGCCGTGGGCTCTTCCATGGTGAATCGCCAGGATTCCCGGTCCCTCGGTTCGCTGCCCCAGTGGTCCCTGAACGCGTCGTTGTGGGCCAAACGGACCTGCTCGTGCAGCGAGGCGTCCAGGGTCCGCAGTTCAAGTCCTGGAGGGAGCGGCGCCAGGGGCGCGGGATCCGACAGTGGACGGTGCATCTCATTGAACCAACGCACAGCCGCATAGCCACGCGATTCCAGCAGGGCCGCCTGGTGCCGGTGCTGCTCTTCCGTCCGCACCCGAAGCCGGGGCTGTGACGCCAGGTGCCCCGACCCGGCATCCGCGGCGAACCGCTTGATGGTCCGCGCTTCCTGCCAGGCAAGGACGGCCGAGCCGATCCCCCGACGCTGCCAGCCAGGATCGACGCAACCCATGCCGGTGGCCTTGTCCCCGTCCGGGTTCTTGGCGATGCGGCCGTAGGCCCGGGCCACACCGTCGCCATCGAGGCCCAGGAGCGTGCTGGTCCGGGCATCGTTGGTGGTTGACTCCAGGATGTGGAGCAGGTCGCCGGACTTCTCGAACCACGCAGGATGCTCGACGGCGGCCGTCCGGGCGATCAGTGCGGCCCAGTTGTGGAGCTGGTCCACGGTGGCGGCTTGCCACCGCAGGCCCGTTGCCTCGGCCGCCGGTAAGTCCTGGTGCGGCGGAACGTCATGAGGGTGCTCTTCGGCCATGCCAACAGGCTACTGAGGAGTCTGGCGGGCCACCAGTTCAGCTGCGACCCTGGACTTCCCTTGCAGCTCCAACCGGGCGTCAGCGGCATCGATATCAGCTGGATTGTGCGTCACCAGCACTACCGTGACATCCCGGAGTCCGTGCCGAAGGGTCGCCATCATGTCCCGGGCGGAGGCTGCATCCAGGTGCGCCGTCGGTTCATCGAGCAGCAGCACCTGTGCCCCTGTCAGGAGTGTCCGGGCCATGGCAAGCCGCTGCCGTTCACCGCCGCTGAGGAATGCTCCGCCGGGACCGATCCTGGTATCCAATCCCTCCGGCAGGCCACCAACCAAGGAATCCAACCCCACGTCCGCGAGGGCCTTGCGCATCTCAGCTTCACCCGGCTTGTCTCCCGAAGGCCTGGCCAGGAGGAGATTGCCGCGGATCGTGGAATCGAAGAGGTGTGCTTCCTGGGGACACCACGCGGCACTCCCGGTTAGCCGGACACTCCCCGAGGACGGTTGGAGGAAGCCGAGCAGAACCGACAACAAGGTGGACTTGCCCGACCCCGACGGTCCGGTGACGGCGAGCCACTGTCCGGGCGCAGCCTCAGCGGAAAGCGCGGAGAAGACCTCAGGGCCGCCCGGCCATGCCGCGGAGACGTCCCTCAGCTCGAGTCCCGGGCCGCCGTCCCGGTCGGGCAGCGGGTGGATGCCGCCGTCGTCGGTTTGCCCGGCATGGCTTGCGTCCAACGCGCCTGCGCCGGCCACCCGCCGCAGGACGGCTGCGAGCGCAGGGGCTTGGCGGATGGCTGGCACCACTCCGGCGTATGGTTCCACGAGGGCGAGCTGCATGAGGACGATCACGGCCACCAAGGCGGGGTTGACTGCACCGTCCAACGATGGCGCGGAACCCAGGACTCCGGTCCACAACGCGGCCAGCGAGCAGGCCAGCACAATGACGGCCTGGCCCAGCCCCTCAGCCCATGCCGAACGCTGCGCGGCGAGGGTGGCTTCCCGGTCCTGTTCCTTGAGCGCCTCCAGGACGGGACCCGCCACACCGTTGGCAGCGAGTTCGGCACGCGCGTCCAGGGCCGCTGCGGTTCCACGCAGGATAGTGGCGTGGAGTTTCTGTTCGGCCGTCGCGGCATTGCGGTCAGCAAAAAGTGCCAGCAACGGAGCTGCCACCAGGCCGAGGGCGGCCGCCAAGAGGGTGGCCGGGAGCGCGGCGGGCAGCACCAACGCAGTGGCGATGATGGCGCCGGCCGCAACGCCTGCGGCTGCCAGGGGTGGAAGAACCACCCGGGGAAGGAGGTCCCGGAGGGTGTCGATGTCATCCACCACCGAACCCAGGACGTTTCCGCCCTGCAGCAGTCTGCGCAGGGCCAGCGCACGGCGGCTCAACGCCTCCCACAAGGAGCCACGCAAACGGCTCATCGCGGCGAACACGGCGTCGTGGGTCAGCAGCCGTTCGGTGTACCGGAGCACGGCCCGGCCAATGCCGAAGAAACGGACGCCCACGATCGCGCCCAGCAGGTAGAGGATGGGAGGTTGTTCGCTCGCCCGGATAATGAGCCATCCGGACAAACCGGACAACGCCACCGCGAACAAGGCGGCCAGTACGCCCACCATGGCGGCACCGGCGAATTTCCAGCGGACCGGTCTCAGGACTGAGCCCAGGGATGCCAGAATCGCCGTCCGACCGGTAACGGAAACACCGTTGCGGGCTTTCGCGGCGACGTCCGCCCCCACGTCCCCTGTTCCGCTGACAGTCAACAGGGGTTCCGGCACCTGAGCCGCTGGTTCGCCGGCCCGCCCCAGGGGGACGGTGTGGTCCGCGAGCCGTCGCGTCGCGGCGTCATGGGCCACCAGGATCACCGTGGCACGGCCACGCAGGGACCCGATGACGGATCGCACCACGGCTGCTGATTGTTGGTCCAGGTGGGCCGTTGGTTCGTCCAAGAGCAGCAACGTGGCTCCTGACTCAAGGCGTGCGAGCCCACGTGCCAAGGCAACCCGACGCAGCTCTCCCGGGCTCAGTTCCGCCGGATGCTTGCCTGCCAAATGTCCGGCCGCGGCCTGGTCCAGCAACCGGGCAACAATCGCCGGATCCTGCGACGCTTCGCCGAGGTAGAGCAGGATTTCGTCCTGCACCGTTGCGCGTGCCATGACCGGATGCTGTGGAACCCAGGCAACCGTCCCGGCACCCGCAACGGTGCCGGCTACGGATGCTTCGGCTCCGTTGCCCACCAGGCCGGCCAGGACAGCCAGGACAGTGGTCTTTCCCGCACCGCTTGGGCCGTCCAGGGCGGTAACCCGCCCCGCTGGTGCGGTGAACGTCAAAGGCCCGACGGCGGGTCCCGGCCTTCCCGCATAGCCCACCACCAGATCGGTAACCACGACGTCGGCCGGCCCGGACGTGCCGGGAGCATCACTGGTGACCGGGGTGCTGGCAGGGGCGGCCAGCACGGCGTTGGTGGTTTCGAGGGCCTCCCGGCCGTCGTCGCTGGCGTGGTGCGCCGTACCGAGTTCGCGCAGGGGCAGGTAGCAGTCGGGCGCAAGGATCAGGGCCAGGAGACCTGCTTCGAGGGCCATGTCCCCACCCACCAGCCGCACGCCGA
Source organism: Paenarthrobacter sp. NPDC018779 (assembly GCF_044391085.1). NCBI lineage: Bacteria > Bacillati > Actinomycetota > Actinomycetes > Micrococcales > Micrococcaceae > Paenarthrobacter > Paenarthrobacter sp. NPDC018779. Next base: position 268,567 of record NZ_JBIRZS010000003.1, read on the forward strand.
TGAACACTGCCACCACCGCCACGGAGATCGTGGCGATGAGTTCAAGGGCCAGGGCTGACAGGAACGCGGTACGCAGTGTGGCCATGGTCCGGGACCGGTACTGCTCGGAGATATCCTCCAAGGCGGCGCGCTGGTCGCCCGCCCTTCCCAAGCCCACCAGGACAGGCAGGCCCTTGGCCAATTCCAGGATGTGGCCGGACAGGGTGCGCAGCGTGGTTTGCGCCTCGCGGACCTTGTCCTCGGTGTGCCGCCCAATGAGGACCATGAAGAGCGGCACCAAGGGCACGGTCAGGACGATGACCACAGCACTGACCCAGTCCGCCCAAAGAATCCTGGCACCTACCAACAGGGGTATGGTCGCGCAGTTAACCAAGGCGGGGAGGTACTGCGTGTAGTAGTCGTCCAGGGCGTCCAGGCCCCGGGTGGCAAGAATGGCCAGTCCGCCATCGTTGACCCGGGCACCGGTGGAGGCTCCGCCGTCGGTCAGCGCTTTGCGCAGGAGTTGCGCGCGCAGTTCCTCTTTGACGCCCAGGGCGGCACGCCGGGACGCGATGCCCTGGCCCCACACGGCGAAGGACCTGAGCACCGCACCCACGGCACCCCACACCAGGCCGCCATGCCAGTCGGCTTCACCTCCGGCAAGGCCCGCGAGCATCCCGGCCACGGCTTGGGCCATCAGGACCAGGGCCAGTGCTTTGAGTGCAGACAGGACGCCTGTTCCGTAGAGCGCGGCGCGGGTTGCAGGACCGGAGGGGAACACTGGTTTCATGGAGGGTTAGGCTCCCGGGCTGGAGGCGTTGCCGGGCTGCTGCCGATCCTGCTGGGGACCCGCGTTCAGCAGCACCTTGGACGCAATGGCAGGCAGGAAGCCGTGGGCCTCGGGAATGTGCGAAGAGCTTACGCGCCGCCGGAAGACCCAGTACGTCCAGGCCTGGTAGGCGATGACCAGCGGAAGGCCCACGGCAGCGACGACGCTCATCAGGCCCAAGGTGTAGTCCGAGGATGAGGCGTTGGAGATGGTCAGGTTGAAGGCAGGGTCCAGGGTGGACGGGATGACCACAGGGAACGCTGCCCCGAAGATCGAGGCCGTTGCGCACACAACGAACGCCCCGGTGGCCCCGAATGCCCGTCCCTCGGCACCCTTCCGGGCCCACAACCATGCCAGGACCACGACCACCACTCCGGCAACCACCAGTGCCCAGGTCCACGGCTTCCCGCTCAGGAACTGCACGGCAACCATCCATCCGAGCAGTGGCAAGGCGGCCACGGCAACCATACGCACGAACCAGCGGCGCGCCCGGTGCCGCACTTCGCCGTCGGTCTTCAAGGCGAGGAAAGCCAACGCGTGCACCAGGGCGAATGCCACCACAGCAAGGCCACCCAGCAGCGCATAGCCGCTGAACCAGGCCAGCGGACCTCCGGTGCGGTCGCCGTTGGCGTCGATGGGCAGGCCCGTGGTGGTCAGTGCCAGCGCGGCGCCGATGCCGAAGGCGGCCACGAAAGAGCCCAAAGCGATGGCCCAGTCCCACCCGTTGCGCCAGCGTTCAGTGTCCACCTTGCCGCGGTATTCGAAAGCCACAGCCCTGAAGATGAGGGCCACCAGGACCAGCAGCAGGGGCAGGTAAAGCGTGGAGAACAGGGATGCGTACCAGAGGGGGAACGCCGCGAAGGTCGCTCCGGCCGCCGTGAGCAGCCACACCTCGTTTCCATCCCATACGGGTCCGATGGTGTTCAGCAGCACGCGTCGGTCCGTGTTGTTCCGGGCAAAGAGCTTCATGAGCATCCCGACGCCCAGGTCGAAGCCTTCGAGGAAGAGATAGCCGGTCCACAACACAGCGATGGCCACGAACCAGATTGTTGGCAACAGTTCCATTGGTGGTTTCCTCTGTCTCTAGTAGGCGAAGGCCAGCACGTCGTCGCGCTTGTCCGGGGCGGAAGAGTCATGGTCGTCCCCGTCGTCCTTGCTGTGGGCCAGTTCCGGCATGGCGGAAGCGACACCGCCTCGGACGTACTTGACCAGCAGCCTGACCTCCACCACCAGGAGCACGGCGTAAATGGCAGTCAGGACCACCAACGAGCCCATGATCTCGCCGGCGCTTACGCCCGGGGAGACGGCGGCGGCCGTGAACATGAACACCTGGTCGATGCCGTTCATGTCCGGGTTCGGTGCCACCACGAAGGGCTGCCGGCCCATTTCGGTGAAGATCCACCCGGCCGCATTCGCGCCAAACGGAGCAAGGATGCCAAACACTGCCAGGCGCATGAGCCACCGGGATTCGGGAACAACTCCCTTGCGGGTCACCCAGAGGGCAAGAAGGGCTGCCAGTGCAGCGACGCCGCCGAATCCGATCATCATGCGGAAGCCCCAGTAGGTCACTTCCATAACAGGGACATATTGGATCTCCTTGCCGGCCCGGTCACCGTACAGCGGGTTGTCCGGCAGGTGGGTGCCGTATTTCTCCTTGTACTCGCCCAAGAGGCTGTTGACGCCCTTTACCTCGGTGGTGAAGTCGCCCTTGGCGAGGAAGGAGAGGATTCCGGGAACCTCGATCACCGCCACGATGTCGTCACAGTTCTTGGCCCCGAGGTTGCCCACGCTCAGGACGGAGAACCCGGTCCCGTCGTGGCAGGCGGCTTCGGCTGCGGCCATCTTCATGGGCTGCTGCTCGAACATAAGCTTTCCCTGCAGGTCGCCGGTGATGGCTGTACCGGCAAAGGAGATCATGGCCACTACTGCGCCGATCCGGAGGGAGCGCATCCAAACGGTGTAGTCGGTCTTGTCGCGGCCGGGGATGGCAGCCTCACCCGGCACCAGCTTGCCGTCCTTGCCAACGACGTCAATGCCGTCATGCCGCCTGCGCCACAGGTGGTACCAGGCGATGCCCAGCAGGAAGGCCCCGGCAACGCCCAGCGCCCCGAAGAGCGTGTGTGGAACGGCTACCAATGCCGTGTTGTTGGTGAACACCGCCCACGCGTCCGTCATGACGGGCCGGCCATCCACCATTTCCACTCCGACGGGGTGCTGCATCCAGGAGTTGGCGACAATGATGAAGTACGCAGAGAAGATGGAGCCGATCACGGCGATCCACAGGCACGCCAGGTGCACGCCACGCTTGAGCTGCTTCCAGCCGAAGATCCACAGCCCCAGGAACGTGGACTCCACGAAGAAGGCCAGCAGTGCTTCCAGGGCCAAGGGGGCGCCGAAGACGTCACCTACGAAGCGGCTGTACTCACTCCAGGCCATGCCGAACTGGAATTCCTGCACAATGCCGGTGGCCACGCCCATGATGAAGTTGATGAGGAAGAGCTTTCCCCAGAACTTGGTCATCCTCAGGTACTCCACTTTTCCAGTGCGGTACCAAAGGGTCTGGATGATGGCCACCACCAGGCCAAGCCCGATGGTGAGGGGAACCATCATGAAGTGGTAGACGGTGGTGATACCGAATTGCCAACGTGCAATTTCCAAGGCGTCCATGGCTGTCCTTTGTCCGGCGGCCCATAGCGGGTGCTTAGTTCTACGTCGCGTAGAACTAATCTTCTACACAGTGTAGAACAGATGTGGCAAGCTCAGTCCAATTCTTCAAGTGGCGTTACACACCCGCAAGGGGGCAGTGCAGCGACTGCCGGGGGACGCGGCGCGCCGATAGTTCTACTTCGCGTAGAATGGGGGCCTGAAAAGCGGTAGATTTATCGTGGAATGTTGGATCGTCGCGGCTCGCCAGAAGGATGGCGGGGCGCGGAAGGTAGGGACGTATAGATGGCGAGTCTTGGGGAACTGGAACGGGCAGTGATGGATCTGCTCTGGGCGGGACAAGAAGCCGCAACCGCCAACACGCTGCGTGACTTGCTGGCCCAGGACTCCGAAGCGGGGGATGGCTCCGCTGGGCACCAGGGCAAGGACCTCGCCGTGACCACGGTCCTGACCGTGCTGTCCCGCCTGGAAAAGAAGGGCCTCGTGGAGCGCGAACGCGGCACGCGCCCGCACCGCTACCAGGCTGTCTCCAGCCGGGCGGACCACACGGCCGAACTCATGCACGAGGTCCTCGGCTCGGCACCGGACCGGGAAGCCGTCCTGGCCCGCTTCATTGGCTCCGTTTCAGAAAGTGAAGCCGCGACACTGCGCAAATTGCTCGGCTACAATTAGCCACTATGTTCTGGACCTCATATCTCCTGGCGGTCCTGGCATTGATCCTGGCATGGCCCGTACCCGTGCTTCTCTCCCGGGCGCAGTGGCCGGCGCGCTCCCCCTTCACCGCCATGGTGCTCTGGCAGGCCATAGCACTTGCCGGTGGCCTGTCGATGATCGGCGCCATGCTGGTCTACGGGCTGGAGCCCATAGGCGACACCCTGATCGCGGGGCTGAAGGGCCTGGCGGGCATGGTCTTCAACAACGCACCAACCACCGCGCTGGGGTTCTGGCACCTCTTTGCGCTCTCGGCAGCCGCCCTGCTGACGGCCCACTTGGTCTTCACGCTGCTGCTGACCTATTACAAGATCGAACGGCAGCGGCGCAGGCACCGTGAATTGCTCGCCCTGCTCGCTTCTCCCTCCGCCGATGGCCCCGGGACTGTGGTCATCAACCACGACTCCCCCGTGGCTTATTGCCTCCCAGGCGGCGCCCGGTCGGTGACAGTCCTCTCCGATGGCCTCATGGCGGCTCTCGAACCGGCGGAACTCCGGGCGGTCCTCATCCACGAAAACGCCCACCTCTCCCAACGGCACGACCTCCTCCTCTGGGCCTTTGCAGCCTGGCGGCAGGCGTTGCCGTGGTTTCCCACCACCAGGCTGGCGCAGACTGCGGTGAATTCGCTGATCGAAATGCTCGCCGACGACGTTGCCCTGCGGACCGAAAGCAAGGGCACGCTCATCAAGGCAATCGCAATAGTCTCCAGTGGCTCCGCGTCGCCTGGCACACTTTCAGCCGGCTCGCTGGCGGGAGGCAGCGGAATCATCGAGGGCGGATCCGTCAGCGCCACCGGTGGGGCCGACTCCCCACGCACGACGGCGTCACGCGTCAGCCGCCTGCTCTCGCCTCAGCCACCACTCGCCAAGGGACTGCGAACGCTGGTTCTGGTGGTCTCGGCACTGTTGCTCGCGGTCCCGACAGCGCTGCTGATTGTTCCGGGATTGCTCGGCTGAGCTCGGGCTTCCGGCCCCGGGAACGGCTACGTCAGGGTAGCCTCATAGACCAGTTCGGCAAAGCCATCCAAGTCTGCAGAGCACTGTGCCAAGCGGTCGGCGGCCTCCGAGGCCTGTCCACAGCTGCCCACGTCCCGGATCCCGTGTCAACGAACTGCTGGACCTGGCGAGTCCTTCCTCGAACGCGGGATGGGCGGGCAACACCCAGATTGCTGACGACAGCGGCACTGCCCGGCCTTCAGCAGCTCCCTCCACACGGCTCCCGGTACATTGACTGATGTGAACGCTGAATCCCCCGTTTTCCACAACAGCCATCGATGGCCGCTCTACGCAGCCGGTTTCACCACAGCCTTCGGCGCCCACGCAGTGGCGGCCGGTTTGGGAGCCGAAAGCGCCGACATCGGCCTCAACCTGCTGGGTTTGGGCGTCCTGCTCGCCCTCTACGACGTCGCCGAAGTCTTTCTCAAGCCGGTCTTTGGCTCACTCAGCGACCGGATCGGGCCCAAACCGGTCATCGTCGGGGGTCTCGTAGCCTTCGCCGGCGCTTCCCTCCTCGGACTCTGGGCCGAACAGCCGCTCATGCTCGCAGCCGCGAGGCTGGGGCAGGGAATGGCCGCCTCGGCATTCTCGCCTGCGTCTTCCGCCAGTGTTGCGCGCCTGGCAGGCACCAGGACGGGACACTACTTCGGCCGCTATGGCTCGTGGAAGGGCCTGGGATATGCCATCGGCCCGTTGCTGGGCGCCCTCGCCATCATCACTGGTGGCTTCAGTTTGCTGTTCGGGGTGTTGGCCATGGTGGGCTTGCTGACCGCAATCTGGGCTGCTGTGGCCGTACCACGCCTCCAGCCGCTCCCCCGGCCCCGATACACGATCCTGGACGTCTGGCGGCAAAGCACGCAGCGGTCCTTCCTCGGCCCAACGATCGTCTTGGCCGCCGGCACCGGGGCCTTGGGAGCGGCCGTCGGCTTCCTTCCCGCGTTGGCAGCCAGGGAGGGACTTGGCACTGCGGGGAGTGTCGCCGTCGTCACCGTCCTGGCCATAGCCTCCGCGCTCATCCAACCGCGGATCGGAAGGCTCCGGGACCGCGGAATCCTGCACGACCGGCCCGGCATGGTGTCCGGCCTCCTGGCCATCGCAGCCGGGACGCTCACGGCAGCGCTGCTTCCCGGCCCGGCCGCCATTTACGCCTCTGCGTTGATGATCGGGGCGGGCATCGGCGTCGCGACGCCGCTGGCCTTCGCGCACCTTGCGGACTCCACGCCGGCCGAGCGGCTGGGCCGCACCATGGGCTCGGCCGAACTCGGCCGGGAACTTGGCGACGCCGGAGGTCCCCTTCTGGTGGGCGGCGTCGCCGTCGTTGCCGGCCTGCCGTGGGGGCTCGGCGCTCTTGCCGCCGTCGCAGCGGCAGCATCCCTGGCCGCGCCGTCGTCAAAGGCAGACGACGACGCCGTTCGTCCCGCGCAACGCTAGGCGTCGATGCGCTCCCGATCCAGCGTCGCGGCACCGGCGATGATGAACTCCTTGCGCGGTGCCACGTCGGATCCCATCAGCAGGTCGAAGACTTCCTCGGCACGCTGGGCACTGTCGATGCCCACCTTACGCAGCGTGCGGTGCCTCGGGTCCATGGTGGTCTCGGCCAGCTGCTGGGCATCCATCTCGCCAAGGCCCTTGTAGCGCTGGATCGGTTCCTTGTAACGCTTTCCTTCCTTGGCGAGGTTGGCCAAGAGGACGTGGAGCTCGGCCTCCGAGTACGTGTAGATCATCTCGTTCGCCTTCTGGCCCGGGTTGATGACTTCAACCCGGTGCAGCGGAGGCACGGCGGCGAATACCCTTCCGGCTTCGACCATCGGACGCATGTACCGGAAGAACAGCGTCAGCAGCAGCGTCCGGATGTGCGCGCCGTCAACATCCGCGTCGGTCATGAGGATGACTTTGCCGTAGCGGGCAGCATCGATATCAAAGCTGCGGCCGGATCCTGCGCCCACAACCTGGATCAGTGCTGCACACTCGGCGTTGGAGAGCATGTCCCCCACCGAGGCTTTCTGGACATTGAGGATCTTGCCTCGGATGGGCAGCAGGGCCTGGAAATCGGAGGAACGTGCCAGCTTGGCGGTGCCCAGGGCGGAATCACCTTCCACAATGAACAACTCCGAACGCGCAACATCGTCCGTCCTGCAATCGGCAAGCTTGGTAGGCATCGAAGACGTTTCCAGCGCATTCTTCCGGCGCTGGGTTTCCTTGTGCACCCGCGCTGAAATGCGCGACTTCATTTCGCTGACGATCTTCTCGAGGAGCAGCGAGGATTGCGCCTTGTCATTGCGGTTGGCAGACGCCAGCTTCGCTGAGATTTCCTGTTCCACTACCCTGGCCACGATGGCCCGCACGGCCGAGGTCCCCAGGATCTCCTTGGTCTGCCCCTCAAACTGTGGCTCGGCCAGACGCACCGTCAGGACTGCCGTCAACCCGGCCAGGACATCGTCCTTCTCGATTTTGTCGTTGCCGGCCTTGAGCTTGCGTGCGTTGGCCTCCACCGCTTTGCGGAATGTCTTGAGCAGTGCCGCCTCAAAGCCTGCCTGATGGGTTCCGCCCTTGGGAGTTGCGATGATGTTGACGAAACTGCGCATCGTGGTGTCGTAGCCGATGCCCCAGCGCAGCGCAATGTCCACTTCGCAATCACGCTCCACTTCGGCGATCTTGCTGTGGCCGTTCTCGTCAAGCACGGGAACGGTCTCCTTGAACTTTCCGGATCCGTGGAGGCGCCAGACATCCGTCACGCCGGAGTCGGCGGCAAGGAAATCGACGAACTCGGAAATTCCGCCATCGTGGTGGAAGACTTCCTCATGCACGCCGGCCTCACCGGGGGTGCCTGGCAGTTTGCGTTCGTCGCGGACGGTGATTTTCAGTCCCGGTACAAGGAACGAGGTTTGGCGGGCGCGGGCAACCAGGTCCTCATAGGAGAACCGGGCATCAGGCGTGAAGATCTGACGATCCGCCCAGTATCGGACGCGGGTTCCGGTGACTCCCCGCTTGGCCTTACCGACGACGTCAAGCACCGAGCCCTCCACGAACGGCTCAAACGCCGACTCGGGACCAGTCTTGGCGCCCGAATCCTGGAAACGACCCGGCTCGCCCCGGCGGAAGGACATCTGGTAAGTCTTGCTGCCGCGGTCCACCTGGACGTCCAATCGGCTTGACAAAGCGTTGACCACAGAAGCGCCGACGCCATGCAGGCCACCCGATGCAGTGTAGGAGCCGCCGCCGAACTTACCGCCCGCGTGCAGCTTGGTGAAGACCACCTCGACGCCTGTCAGGCCCGTCTTGGGTTCAACGTCAACCGGGATGCCACGGCCGTCGTCATGGATCTCCACCGAGTTGTCAGCGTGCAGGATGACCTTGATGTCGTGGCCGAATCCTGCAAGCGCCTCATCCACCGCGTTGTCGATGATTTCCCAGAGGCAGTGCATGAGGCCACGGGAGTCCGTGGAACCGATGTACATGCCCGGGCGCTTGCGGACAGCTTCCAGGCCCTCAAGGACAGAAAGATGCCGGGCGTTGTATTCAGAACTCGGTGCCACTCGCGGTGTGCTCCTTCGGGGTATATCTCAGGGTGTTTCCAGCAGTGTTTGCATCCGCCAAAATCAAGGCAAACTCTGCCCATACTAGGGTAGCCGCCGGCGCCGCCGGGAACGGTTTGCCACTCCCGTAAGCGGCACGGCGGTCCCGTTACGTTACGCACATGTGATACGCGGACAGCGAAAGTGATCCATCCTTGCCATGGTTCTGCTTCGAATACTGGTTATATGGATGTACAGAACTACTAAGGAGGCCGACATGACAACAGCAGTTGCAGACCGCACGCTTAACGCAGCTGACCGATGCGATCGTTGCGGGGCTCAAGCATATGTCCGCGTTGTACTCGAGTCCTCCGGCGGTGAGCTGCTTTTCTGCGGCCACCACGCCCGCGCAGTTGAGGCCACGCTCCGGCCCCTGACCTCCGACTGGCACGATGAGACCGAACGCCTCAACGAGAAGGCACCCGTTCCGGTCGACTAGCAAGGACAACACACCGCAGCAGGGTCTCTCCCACCAGGGAGAGACCCTGTTCTTGTTAACGGCCCTGCCCAGGGGTGCCTCGCCGCCCCGGGGCTTAAAACAAGCAGCCCTGCCCGGATATCCGGCAGGGCTGCTGTTCACTTCCAGCGGTTCTTAGTCCAGGTAGTCCCGCAAGACCTGCGAGCGGGACGGGTGCCGCAGCTTGGACATGGTCTTGGATTCGATCTGGCGGATACGTTCACGCGTCACTCCGTAGACCTTGCCGATTTCGTCTAAAGTCTTCGGCTGGCCATCAGTCAAGCCGAATCGCATGGCAACCACACCGGCTTCACGCTCGGAGAGCGTGTCCAGTACGGAGTGCAACTGCTCCTGGAGAAGCGTGAAGCTCACGGCGTCTGCCGGAACAACGGCCTCCGAGTCCTCGATCAGGTCACCGAACTCCGAGTCGCCGTCTTCACCCAGAGGAGTGTGCAGGGAAATCGGCTCGCGGCCGTACTTCTGGACTTCCACAACCTTCTCAGGGGTCATGTCAAGTTCCAGGGCCAGTTCTTCCGGCGTGGGTTCGCGTCCGAGGTCCTGCAGCATCTGGCGCTGCACACGGGCCAGCTTGTTGATGACCTCAACCATGTGGACCGGGATGCGGATGGTCCGCGCCTGGTCGGCCATTGCACGGGTGATGGCCTGCCGGATCCACCACGTGGCGTACGTGGAGAACTTGAAGCCCTTGGTGTAGTCGAACTTCTCCACGGCGCGGATAAGGCCCAGGTTTCCTTCCTGGATCAAGTCCAGGAAGAGCATGCCGCGGCCGGTGTACCGCTTGGCCAGGGACACCACGAGACGCAGGTTCGCCTCAAGCAGGTGGTTCTTGGCGCGCTTGCCGTCGTGGATAACAAACTCAAGCTCGCGCTTGAGCTTGGGGTCCATGGATCCGTCATCGGCGGCAATCTTTTCTTCGGCAAAGAGGCCGGCTTCGATCCTGAGCGCCAGGTCGACTTCCTGCTCGGCGTTCAGCAGAGCTACCTTGCCGATCTGCTTCAGGTAGTCCTTGACGGGGTCTGCGGTTGCACCGGCGGACATGACCTGCTGGACGGGGGCGTCGTCGTCATCGGCATCGGAATAGACAAAGCCGGAACCAGTGGGGGCAGGCTTGTCCTTGCCGGCAGGAGCACCCTCTTCAGCCTCGTCGTCGCCGACTTCCACTTCCTCAGCTGCCGAGGGATCGAATTCTTCGTCCTCGACCTCCACATCGTCAGAGTCGTCTTCGGCGTCTGAAGACTTGTTGGCAGCCTCGGCCGCGGCCTTGGCACCGGGCTTGGGTCCACGCTTCTTGGGTGCAGGCTTGTCAGGGTTTCCCTCTGACGCCTTGTTGGCAGCACGAGTCGCCGCGCTCTTTGCCGAAGCCGCCTTCTTTTCCTCAGCGGACAGTTCGGCCTGGGCGGCGGGTTCCTTCTCGACGGAAGACGGGGTCACAGAAAACCTTTCTAGCGGCGGTCTGTGGAATCACCATGCGGGCAACACCACTATGACCCTGTCAAGTCCGCGATTATTTTCAAATGCAATCGCCGTCCGCAGGGTCTCTAGGTACAACTGCCGACGCCGCCGAAATGTTCCCCGAATACGGGGGCCAACGGGCATTCAAACGCGGACCCAACCGGGTCTCGGCATCCATTGTCTCACGATTTTGCGAATCCCACGCGTAGCAGACCGGTCAGCGGCCTATTTCCTGTCCGCAACGTAGGTACCCCACGCCGAGTCAGGACGCCGGGCCCATCCGCTGACGGTGCCTTGGCCCAGGATCTCGTCGAGGAGTTCGGCCAGTCTGTATCCGGGCTTGGCAGCCAGGGCGCGGTCCAGGCAGGCATGGGCGAACGAACCACTCCCCTTGCACCAGGCGATCCATCCTTGGAGGGTCAGTGCAGCCGCCGCGGCCTCGCTCTCTTCTTCGTCGAAGCTCAGGAAGGACAACACCCGCTGCAGGGCATCGAGGAGCGGCCAATCGGGAATGCCGGGTTGCACACCCAGGAGCACCTCTCCGTAGGAGAAGAGCCCGTCATGGCATGAATCCAGGGACGGCTCTGGCACTTCCGGCTTTCCGGCCACCCCGCCTCCTCCGCCCGTGCCAGAAGCTGTTGCGGGCCAACCGCACGGATCATGGCCGGCACGCAGCCCAAGTTCGCGTGGATCAAAGGGCAGCGACGGTGAGACATCGTCGTCAAAGATGCTGAAGGCCTCCGCCCCGGCCTTCGCAGACCGCACCCCGGCCGCCGCCATGACCATGATGGCGTCCCGCCATGGCGGGACGGCAAGGCTTGCCCGCAGGAAGCCCGCCAACTCGTCGGCGGCCGGCCCCTCGAACCCCTGAACCTCCCTCGCACCGTCCGGGGTTGATTCGCCACGCGCCCACGGCCTGTCCAGGATCTGGAGCCAGGCATCCATGACGGCGTCCAAGCACAGCCGGCTGCGCCATGCACCAGTGAACTGGCCCTCGAATTTCAGTTCCGCCTCAAGCACGCCCTCAGGTGTTTTTCCTGGCAGCGCGAGCCTGGGCGGGTCCACACGGCTCTGCGGCGACGATCCCACACTGCTTCCGCGGTAAACCATCTCGGCGTTGATCCTGCTGTTCCGGATCTGCTCTACTGGCAAGCCCGGGACCGGACAGCAGTCCGCGTCTGTACAGAAAGCACTGCGCCAATAGTCGTTTCCCACCAGCCACGCTTCCCGGACGCAAAGCCCCACAGTCTCGAGAGCCTGCTGCAACGCCACCAACACCGGCATGGCGTGGCACACCACCGAGCCGTCGTCCCAACCGGCACTGTCATACAGGGCAAGGACCACACCGTCCGCATGTTCGTCGGCGAGGAGGTGGTTCCGTACGTACTCTGCAAAGGCAGCCCGGACGCGCGGCGAGTTTGACGTGGGCAGGTCCACCCGAAGGGTAGCTCCGAAAGTCTTCTCCTGCATGGTGATGGCTACCAGGCTGTCCTGGGGCCAGTAGCCGAGCAGATGCGGAATGTAGCCCAGGACGTCTTCGGGCCGGTAGATGTTGAGGGTCTCGTTGCTGGTCATGCCTCAAGCTTGGCCAGCGCGGAGTGGACCGCACAGCCGCCTCTTGGCGTATGTGGAAAAGAGCTCTTGGGGACGACCAGTGAAGCTGGTTGCTATGTGTCGCCAGGGTGGGTGGAAGCCTGGCGCGCTGTACGCCGCCGCTCAATCCGCTCACGGCGTTGCTTGGCCAGCGTTGCCACCAGCGGGGCAACATGGATGCCCTGCGCCGCCATCTGGCGGCGCACCTTGCGCCGGGTCAAGAGGATCAACACCGTGCCCAGCGCTAGGAGCACGAACTGGATGCTCAAAGCGATCCGGAACGGGGCCAGTCCGTACAAGACACCGTTGGAAAAGCCACTGGCATTCAGGACGTCAAGCACCAGGCCGATGAGGTAGATCGCCACAAGCGCCGCGATGAATCCGCCGACGTTGACGATTCCCGTTGCGGTTCCGATCCTGTGCGAGGGATTGAAGGTCCTGGCAAAGTCGAAGCCGATCATCGAGCCCGGACCTCCGACGGCCAACACCACCACGAGGACTACAAGCAGCCAGAGCGGCGCCCTCTCGGGCAGCACGAGGACCGCCGCCCACACCAGTGCAGTGGCAAGGGTTATCAGAAGGACCATGGCCGAACGCCTCATGGGGTGCTTGGAGACGAACCGCCCCACGCCGGGTCCCGAAACAATGGCCGTGGCCACAAACAACGCCATCAGCGCAGAAACTGTGGTTGCGTCCAGCCCCTGGGCCGAAAGGAGGAAGGGGTAGCCCCAGGTCATGGCAAACAGGTTTCCGCTGAACTGCACTGTGAAGTGGCTCCACAGCCCAAGCCTCGTACCTGGCTGCTTCCAAGCCCGCGACAAGGAAACTCCCGTGGCCCTGAGCCCTTGGGAGGTGTCCCGGGGCGGGTGGCCCGGAGGAGCATCCCTCAACAGGACAAGGACAAGGACGACGGCGAGCACGGACAGTGCCGCCAGCGACAGGAAGGCAGGGGTCCACCCCGCGGAATGCAACAACAGCGCGAACGGCACCACGCTGAACAACTGGCCCAATTGACCGCACATGCCGGTCAACTGCGTCACCAACGGTACGCGTGCCGGAGCGAACCACAAGGGCACCAGCCGGATAACCGAAATAAAGGTCATGGCGTCTCCCGCGCCCACCAGCACCCTGCCCAGGACTCCACCGGGAACGCTGTCCGCGAAGGCCAATTGCAGCTGCCCCAAGCCCATCAGGACCGCGCCACCGGCAACCATCACCCGGGAACCAAACCGGTCCACCAGGACACCCACGGGAATCTGCAAACCCGCGTAGACCAGCAATTGCAGGACGGTGAAGAAGGAAACCGCGGCGGCGCTGGCGTGGAACCGCTCGGTGGCCTCCAGGCCCGCAACTCCAAAGGAGGTGCGCTGCGCCACGGCCACGAGGTAGGCGAACACGCCGATTGTCCAGATGAGCCAGGCGCGGGGAGAATTCACTCCTTAATTATGCCTGTCAGGAGATCAAAGCTGATTTATTGGGGCGCGTCCTTACGGGCGAGGTAGGCCTCCACCGCAGCACCGAGATCCTCAGCGTTGGGAAGTTCATCGTTCTCGTCCGCCAGGAGGGAACGTCGCACTATGCCCTCGGACTTCTCGTCGTACCGGGCTTCCAAATTCGAAACCACGGCCTGCACTTCCTCGGACGATTCGATCTGTTCGGCAATTTGCCGGCCCACTTCCCGGCCGGATTCGCGCAACCGGTCGGTGGGCAGCATCAGCGACGTTGCCGCTCCCAGGTACTCCAGGCCAGCGACAGCCGCTTGCGGGTACTCCGCTTCGGACAAGTAGTGCGGGACATGGATGACGTAGCCTGCAACGTTGCGTTCGGCTTCGGTGAGCCGCAGCTCAAGGATGTGTCCGATCGCGGCAGGAACCTCCACCGTTGGTTTCCAGCTGGAAATGCCCTCGATGAGTTCGGGACGGTTGCCATGGACCGTAACGCCCACGGGCCGTGTGTGGGGAACAGGCATCGGGATTGAGTGGATCCAGGTCACGAGGTTCACGTCGAGCTTTTCCACAATGCCCACAACGGCCCTGGAGAAGCGTTCCCACTGCAGGTCAGGCTCGAACCCTGCCAGCAGGAGGAAGGGCTGCCCGAGTCCGTCGGTCAGCTTGTACAGGCCCAGGCGCGGCGGCTGGTAATCCTGCAGGTGGTCCTCGACAAAGGTGATGTGCGGCCGCCGGGAGCGGTAGTCGATCAACTGGTCGGCGTCGAACATCGCCACCACTTCGGCGTCGAGCTGGTCAAGCAGTTCCGCATTGATCTGCCGGACCACATGTCCGGCGTCGGCGAAACCGGTAAAGCCCATCACCATGTTCAGTCCACGCAATTCGGGGCTGTGGAAAATCTCGATGTTGCTCGCGTAGAGCGCCTCGGGGTCCAGGAGGGAGCCGGATATCCGTTCAAACACGGCATGTTCCTTTCACAGTGGCAAAGTTCGGGGCCCGGCCAACGCATGGATTCGCGTGGAATCCGTGCAGGCCAAGGACCGGTCTTGAGGGTCCGTTGTAGATACAACGCAGCACGTCGAGTGCGCATTCCTGCCGCCCGGTGTGCCGCAAATCTCATTTAATTGCTCTCCGCAGCCTGCGAGAGACTACGATCGAAATGGGCCGGCGCCCTTTCGCTACGCTGGTCCCGAAGACCAAGGCCGCCGTCGCAACAAGACGCCGGGCGCGTACCGGAGCAGGGCGCCAAACATGCAGCCCTGCCATGCAATGCAGAGAGAAGTGAGGACACATCCTCGTGGTCAAGACTACTGACATCCTCCTCGGCGTGATCGCCAAGGATCTGAAAAAGTCCCCCAGCGACGCCCTCGTGGTGGGCGTGGCGCAAGGCGCCGACGGCCCGGTGCTGCTGTCCAATCCCCTGAGCGCCAAAGCAGCCGAGTCAATCACCGGCTCCCTGAAGGTCCTGGGCATCACGGGCGCAGCCGACCAAGTGCACCGCCTGCCGGGGCTTCCGGAAACCGGTTCGGAAATCCTCGTCCTCGCCGGTGCAGGAAAGACGTCCGACGGCGGCCGCCTCACCGAAGAGGCGCTGCGCCGCGCGGCTGGCTCCGCTGTCCGCCAACTCGCAGGCCTGTCCACGGTAACGCTCGCGTTCCCGGCATCCACGGTGGCCGAAGTCGCAGCCATTGCCGAAGGTGCGGCCCTTGGCTCCTACTCGTACACCGAGCACCGCTCAAGCCAGGACGGCCTGAAGGCGCCCGTCAGCAAAGTCCTCCTCTGCACCGAGGTAGCCGCAAAGGAAGCACAGCCCGTCCTGGACCGTGCCACTGTCCTGGCCCGTGCCGTCAACGCTACGCGCACCCTGGTCAACCAACCCCCGAGCCATCTCTTCCCTGAATCGTTCGCCGACTCTGCCAAGGAGCTCGCCAAGGGCCTGCCTGTCAAGGTCACCGCGTGGGACGAAAAGCGCCTGGAAAAGGAAGGCTTCGGCGGTATCCTCGGCGTCGGCAAGGGCTCTACCCGCCAGCCCCGCCTGGTCAAGGTGGAGTACGCCCCGGCCAAGGCCACCAAGAAGATTGCGCTGGTGGGCAAGGGCATTACCTTCGACACCGGTGGCATCTCGATCAAGCCGGCCCTCGGCATGGGCGACATGAAGAGCGACATGGCCGGTGCCGCCGTCGTCCTTAACGCTGTCCTGGCCATCGCCTCCCTCGGGCTGCCTATTAAAGCGACTGCCTGGCTTTGCATCGCGGAGAACATGCCTTCCGGCGCAGCGCAGCGGCCCGCCGATGTCCTCACTATCTACGGCGGCAAGACCGTCGAGGTCCTCAACACCGACGCCGAGGGCCGCCTGGTCATGGCCGACGGCATCGTCGCCGCCAGCCTCGAAGCCCCGGACGCCATCATCGACGTCGCCACGCTGACAGGCGCCCAACTGATCGCCTTGGGCCTGCGGACCGCGGGCGTGATGGGCTCGGACTCCGTGACCGCCGCCCTCAAGTCCGCAGCAGACCGTGCCGGCGAACTGGTGTGGCCCATGCCCCTCCCCGAGGAGCTGCGTCCCAGCCTGGATTCGCAGGTTGCGGACATCGCGAACATCGGCGAACGCAATGGCGGCATGATGACCGCAGCCGTCTTCCTGCGCGAGTTCGTCGGAAAGAACGGCAACGGTGAACAAATCCCGTGGGCCCACGTGGACATCGCCGGACCGTCCTTCAACAACGGCAGCCCCTACGGCTACACGCCCAAGCAGGGAACCGGCTGCACTGTCCGTACCCTGGTGGCCTACGCGGAAGACCTCCTGACAGCTTCCGCCTAGGCGTTCCTGCCACTCCGCCGAGGCACGGGCGGGCCTTCCCGGACCACGTCCGGAAGCCCGCCCCGCCCCGGAATTATGCGGTGTGTAGGGCTGTGTCACAAGTGAACGTGAGTCTCGACACAAGCGCTCCACAAACGCCCGCAGAGGGTGGAGCATGGGTAGGTGGTTCGCTAAGGTGAACTCGATAGTCACAAATGCAAGAGAACTTACGTGCTGGCATAATCACGGCAGAACAAGTTCCAAAGACCCGATGACACGCAGTCCCGTGTCATCATTCACGCGAGGGAGCGTTTTAGTGGCCGATCAGGCAACTGCGCAAGAATTCGACATCCTGGTACTCGGTGGCGGCAGCGGCGGCTACGCCACGGCCCTGCGGGCCGTACAGCTTGGGTTCACCGTTGGCCTTGTGGAAAAGGCAAAGCTCGGCGGAACCTGCCTCCACAATGGCTGTATCCCCACCAAGGCACTCCTGCACTCGGCCGAACTGGCCGACCATGCACGCGATTCCGCCAAGTACGGCGTGAACGTGACCCTGGACGGCATCGACATGTCCGCCGTGAACGCCTACAAGGACGGCATCATCGCCGGTAAGTTCAAGGGACTCCAGGGACTCATCAAGTCCAAGGGCATCACCGTCATCGAAGGTGAAGGCAAGCTCCAAGGCAACAACACCGTCGTGGTGAACGGTACGGCCTACACCGGCAAGAACATTGTCCTGGCCACGGGCTCCTACTCGCGCTCACTTCCCGGACTGGAAATCGGCGGCAAGGTCATCACCTCGGACCAGGCCCTCACCATGGACTACATCCCCAAGAGCGCGATCGTGCTCGGCGGCGGCGTCATCGGCGTCGAGTTCGCTTCCGTCTGGAAGTCCTTCGGCGTGGACGTCACCATCATCGAAGGCCTACCTTCCCTGGTTCCCAACGAAGACGCCTCGATCGTCAAGAACCTTGAGCGTGCCTTCAAGAAGCGCGGCATCAAGTTCAGCACCGGCATCTTCTTCCAGGGCGTTGAGCAGGACGAGAACGGCGTCAAGGTCACGCTGGTAGACGGACAGACGTTCGAAGCAGACCTCCTTCTGGTCGCTGTTGGCCGTGGCCCCGTCACCGCCAACCTGGGCTACGAAGAAGCAGGCCTCACCATCGACCGTGGCTTCGTCATCACCAACGAGCGCCTCCACACCGGCGTCGGCAACATCTACGCCGTCGGCGACATCGTCCCCGGCGTGCAGCTTGCCCACCGCGGATACCAGCAGGGCATCTTCGTTGCCGAGGAAATCGCAGGCCTGAACCCCGCGATTGTCGAGGACATCAACATCCCCAAGGTCACCTACTGCGAGCCGGAAATCGCAACCGTGGGCTACACCGAGAAACTCGCCAAGGAAAAGTTCGGCGACGACCAGGTGCAGACCCAGGAGTACAACCTGGCCGGCAACGGCAAGAGCTCCATCCTCGGAACGGGCGGCATCGTCAAGCTTGTCCGCCAGAAGGATGGCCCGGTGGTTGGCATCCACATGATCGGCTCGCGCATTGGTGAGCAGATCGGCGAAGCCCAGCTGATCGTGAACTGGGAAGCCTACCCGGAAGACGTGGCCCAGTTGGTCCACGCCCACCCCACGCAGAACGAAGCCCTGGGCGAAGCCCACCTCGCCCTCGCGGGCAAGCCGCTCCACGGCTAAGTCTTTACCCAAGACAAACGGGCGGGGTGCACGCGGCAGAATCTGCAGCGTGCACCCTCCCGGACCAGCAGAATTCATCCGCACAAAAAGATCAATAAGGAGAACGGGGACGACATGTCTGAATCCGTTAACTTGCCCGCCCTCGGTGAGAGTGTCACCGAAGGAACGGTCACCCGCTGGCTCAAGCAGGTTGGTGACCGGGTAGAGATCGACGAGCCGTTGCTCGAGGTTTCCACCGACAAAGTAGACACCGAAATCCCTTCTCCGATCGCAGGCGTCATCGAAGAAATCCTCGTCGCCGAAGACGAGACCGCTGAGGTTGGCGCTCCCCTGGTTCGCATCGGCGATGGTTCGGGCTCCGCCGCTCCGGCCGCCGAAGAAGCACCCGCTCCGGCCGCCGAGGCTCCCGCCGAGCAGGCTGCACCGGCACAGGAAGCACCCGCTGCTGAGGCACCGGCCGCCGAGGCTCCCGCCGCTTCCGGCGGCGAAGGCCACGAGGTAACGCTGCCCGCACTTGGCGAGAGCGTTACCGAAGGTACCGTGACCCGTTGGCTCAAGGCTGTCGGCGACACCGTCGAGGTTGATGAGCCGCTGCTCGAAGTTTCCACGGACAAGGTTGACACCGAGATCCCCTCCCCGGTGGCCGGAACCCTGCAGGAAATCCGGGTCAGCGAAGACGAGACCGCCGAAGTTGGCTCCGTCCTTGCAGTAATTGGTTCCGGCGCAGCTGCTCCTGCTGCAGCCGCGGCACCGGCAGCACCCGCTGCGGGAGCGCCGGCACCTGCCGCTCCTGCAGCGCCCGCCGCGGAAGCGCCGGCACCCGCCGCCCAGGCCGCTCCAGCAGCGCCCGCTCCAGCAGCGCCCGCTCCTGCAGCCCCTGCTCCTGCTGCGCCCGCCGCAGCACCTGCTCCCGCTGCCCCGGCCGCGGCACCCGCAGAGACCACGGGTTCCTCCGAGTCCGGCTATGTCACTCCCCTGGTCCGCAAACTCGCCAACCAGCACGGTGTGGACATCTCCGCTGTATCGGGCACCGGTGTTGGCGGCCGCATCCGCAAGCAGGACGTCCTTGCCGCGGCCGAGGCCAAGAAGGCCGCCGCAGCTCCGGCTCCGGCAGCTGCTCCTGCCCCCAAGGCGG
This sequence comes from Paenarthrobacter sp. NPDC018779, assembly GCF_044391085.1. Taxonomy (NCBI): domain Bacteria; kingdom Bacillati; phylum Actinomycetota; class Actinomycetes; order Micrococcales; family Micrococcaceae; genus Paenarthrobacter; species Paenarthrobacter sp. NPDC018779. The sequence goes on from NZ_JBIRZS010000003.1 coordinate 287,925, forward strand.
CCGCACCCGTCGTTGCTTCCTCGCTCCGTGGAACCACGGAAAAGGCGCCCCGTATCCGTCAGGTCATCGCCCGCCGCATGCGCGAATCCCTTGAGGTCTCCACGCAGCTCACGCAGGTGCACGAAGTGGACATGACCAAGATCGCCAAGCTCCGCCTCAAGGCCAAGAACAATTTCCAGGCCCAGAACGGCGTCAAGCTGACCTTCCTGCCGTTCATCGCCAAGGCTGTTGCCGAGGCACTCAAGCAGCACCCCAAGCTGAACGCTGCCTACGACGAGTCCAAGCAGGAAATCACCTACCACAACGCCGAACACCTGGCGATTGCCGTGGATACCGACAAGGGCCTGCTGGTCCCGGTCATCTCCGACGCCGGCAACCTCAACCTTGCCGGCCTTGCGGGCAAGATTGCCGATGTGGCTGGCCGCACCCGTGACGGCAAGATCGGCCCGGACGAGCTCTCCGGCGGTACATTCAGCATCACCAACATTGGATCCGTCGGCGCCCTGTTCGACACCCCGATCATCAACCAGCCGCAGGTGGGCATCCTGGGCACCGGCGCGATCGTCAAGCGCGCCGTGGTTGTTGCAGACGAAAACGGCGACGATTCCATCGCGATCCGCTCCATGATGTACCTGTCGCTGACGTACGACCACCGTTTGGTGGACGGCGCGGACGCCGGACGCTTCCTGCAGACGCTCAAGGCCCGCCTTGAAGAGGGCGCCTTCGAAGCTGACCTGGGTCTCTAGGTCCTCAGGCGGCTCCTGCTGACAAAGGCGGGGAAGGATTCCGGAAATTGCCGGAATCCTTCCCCGCCTTTCGTTTTGAGTGCGCGCCTTTGCTACGACACGTAGAAACAACTGGATAAGCTGTGTCCATGAGTATTCTCTTCAGCATCCTGGTGTTCTTGCACATCGTCGGCGCAGCCATGATTGTGGGCTACTGGATCGCCACCATCAAGGAACCCACGGTGCACCCGCGCCAGCGTGACGGCGCCTTCCTGCAGCTGCTCACGGGCATCGCCATGATGGGTGTTCTTCCCCTGATGCCCGACGCAGACCCCAACTACTTCAAGCTCGGCATCAAGTTCGCCATCGGTGTGGCCGTGGCCGTCCTTGCCGTGATCGGATCGCGCAAGGTCAAGAAGGGCGAAGCCGTTTCCACGGGCCTTGCACACGGCGTAGGCGGTTTGGCGTTGGTCAACATAGCCATCGCCACGCTCTGGAACTGAATCCACTCCCATACTCCAGTGAAAAACCGCCCTGCGTCTGACGCAGGGCGGTTTTTCGTGGTTCGGAGGATCAGTCCTGCGCGATGCAGAACTCGTTGCCTTCGGGGTCCAGCATGACGTCCCAATGGAAATCACCAATGTCATGCCCCTCCACAAAGACTGCCCCGAGCCTCTCCGCCTTCGCACGCAAGGCCGCAGCGTCGTCGTCATGCAGGTCCAGGTGCAAGCGCCGCCTCCCTTCCGTGGGGTGGTCCACTTGCTGGAAAGCCAACTGTGGCACGCCGGGACCAGCGGGTTCCAGCCAGATGAAACCCCCATGCTGGGCGGACACTGGCAGGCCCAGCAGTTCCGACCAGAATCCGGCGAGGCCGTCGGCGTCGTTGCTGTTGATGGTGAGCGAAGCGATACGCGGTCCCCGGCGTGCGCCTCCGGGGTGTTCCTGGTTGTCCATGCCGCCCAGTCTAGGTGTCACAATCCACTAACAGCGGAATGGCCGTGCGCGGCCGTCAGCGAGTCCCTAGGATTGACACGGTGGCAGCCGGCCGGCGCCGGCCGCCGATACACAACTACCCCAAGGAGTGGAAATGGCAGCAGTACGCACCGCACACACGGTTTGGAACGGCAACCTGATCGAGGGTTCCGGCAACACGACGCTGGACAGCTCGGGCCTCGGCACGTTCGATGTCACGTGGAAGGCCCGTACCGAGCAGTCCGGCGGCAAGACCAGCCCCGAGGAACTGATCGCTGCCGCCCACTCCGCATGCTTCTCCATGGCCTTCAGCCACGCCCTGGCAGGGGCCGGCTTCACACCGGAGGAAGTCAACACCAAGGCTGACGTGACGTTCGTTCCCGGCACCGGAATCACCGGCAGCCACCTGACACTCAGCGCAAAGATCCCGGGAATCTCGGAGGAGGACTTCCGCCGGATCTCCGAAGAAGCCAAGACCGGTTGCCCCGTGTCGGGCGCCCTCGCCAGCATCGACATCACCCTGGACGCAACACTCCAGGCGTAGTCACTGCGCATTGCAGGAAAGGCCCCGCACCACCACTGGTTCCAGTTCTGGTGCGGGGCCTTTCTGTGCCCTACTGCGACAGCTGCCTGCAGACGGGCATTCAGTCAGCCTGTGGCCGTGAAGGCAAGGGGCCTGGACGAACGCTGCGGTAGCCTTCCCGGAGCGGAGGGCGGTCCGTTGGCAGCTCCTGGATCATTTCCTTGAGCGCCCCGATGCCGTACTCCAGCTGGGGGTCCGTGCCGGCGGCGTAGGCGTGCGGCGGGAACAGCACTTCGATGTCCGGATCCACGCCACGGTTTTCGACGTCCCAGCCAATGCCGCCGCCGAACCACGTGGCATAGCGGGGTTGCGTCACCCCGGTGCCGTCTGCCAAGGCGAAACGGTTGTCGATACCCACCACGCCACCCCAGGTCCTGGTCCCGATCACCGGGCCGATGCCCCTGAGCTTGGAGACCTGCGTGATGATATCCCCATCCGATCCGGCGAACTCATCGGCCAGGATCACCACCGGACCACGCGGGGCGTGGTGCGGGTACGTCCTGGGCTTCTCGCCGCGGGGCATGCTCCACCCGGTGACTTTTCGGCCAATGAGCTCCGCCACCAGTTGGGACGTGTGGCCACCGCGGTTGCGCCGGACATCCACGATCAACCCGTCCAAGGCCGTTTCCGTGTCCAGGTCCCGGTGGAGTTGAGCCCAGCCGTTGGCCATCATGTCCGGAATATGGAGATATCCGAACGTCCCTCCGGATGCTTCACGGACAGTGCGGCGGTTCCCACGGACCCAGTCCTGGTAGCGCAGCCGTTCCTCGTCACGGATGGGCACCACGGCAACCCTGCGCTGGGCTCCAGCGGCTTCTCCGTGCCCGTGGCCGTTGAGCAGGGTCAATTCCACGGTTCGGCCCGCCGCTCCCACCAACTGCATGGCTGGAGTCAGTGCAGCGGAAAGTTCGACGCCGTCAATCGCCAACAGGACGTCGCCCACCTTCGCGTCCACTCCGGGACGCGTCAACGGGGACGTTGCGAGCGGATCGGAAGATTCGCCAGCGAGGATGGCGGAGATTTCCCAGCCTTGGTCACCCAGCTGGAACTCCGCTCCCAAGCGGCCCTGGCCGTTCCTTCCAGGTTCGTTGACCGGGGCAGGCCGCACGTAGGCGTGCGACGTACCCAGTTCGCCATGGATTTCCCACAACAGGTCCACCAGGTCGTCATGTGATCCCAGGCGGTCCACGATGGGCCGGTAGCGGTTGTAGACCGACTGCCAGTCCTGCCCTGCCATGTCGGCGGCCCAGAAGAAATCACGCTGCAACCTCCAGGCTTCCTCGAAGGCCTGTCCCCATGCCGCGACGGGGTCAAGGACCACCCGGATCCGGTTCAGTTCCACCTTGACCAGTTCGCCGGATTCCTCATCGACCTTGGCATCGGAAGGCACCGAGGTGACCTGCTGCTCCAAGACGTAGACAACGCGTTTGAGGTCCGCGGACAAGCGGTAGCGGTCAACGGCCTTGACCAGGGTGCTCTGCGAGCGCTTGGCCAGGTCGTAGCGGACCAGGGACGGGGCAACCTTTTTGTCCTGCAGCGTTCCTTTGCCTTCGCCGGTCACACCGGACAGCTCAGTATCGAGCCAGAGGAGCGCGCCGTCTGCCGCCGTGAGCTCGGAGTAGTTTCCCTGCGGAACGGGCACCGCGATGACGCGCTGGGCCAGGTTCTCCGCATCCACGCGCGTGACAGGAGTGCCGCCGTCGTCGGACTCTTCGACAGCAGCGGGGTCATCACCCAAGGTGTCAACCGAGGGTCCGAAAGGCGACGGAGTGTCGGCAGCGAGGGCTACCAAGTAGGGTTTGATGGGGCTTGGGAAGGACAGGTCGAAGGAGTGGCCGTCGTAGACGGGGTCGAAGCTCCTGTTGGAAAGGAACGCAAGGAACTTCCCGTCCGGGGTGAACCGCGGTGAATCGTCGCAGAAACGGCCGTCTGTGGCGTCGATGACGTGGGCCTCATCCTTGTCGGGCCTGGCCAACCGCAGCTTGCTGCGGGAACCGAAGGACGTGACGGGCTCAGACCAGGCGAGCCACTGCGAATCCGCGGACCAGGTGAACTGCTCCACGCTGCCTTCCCCAAGGCTCACCAGGGATTTCAGCGCGCCGGAAACGGTGTCTGCAACAAAGACGTCGCCAAAAGAGGTTCCAATGGCCAGCCAGCGGCCATCGGGGCTGGCTTCCAAAGCACTGGCACGCGTAGGCGCAGGGAAGTCCACACGGACGGCTTCCGACTCAGGAGTCCCGTGCGCCGGTACTGGCTCTTCAACCCCTGAGGCTGTGTCAGGAGAAGGCTCGCCCGGTTGGGCCCCAACGGGAGCCTGTGCAACGGCGGCTGCCGGCTGATGCGCGTTGCCCACGATGTTCGAGGCGGAAACCGGCTTGGGCAGGGGCTCCGATTCGGTGGTTGCCTCGGCAGGCGCCTCCGCTGCCTGGGGAGTCAGCGCCGTCACGGCGGGCACCATGCGGGCGGCAATTCGCTTGATGTACACGGCCTCCACGCCACCGTGGTCAGCAACGTAGGTGATCCTCCCGTCGGTCAAGGGCCTCGGCAACCGGGCCCGTACCCCTGGAGCAGCTTCCACTACGCGGGACGGGCCGTCCTTGTGGCGGATCCAGTGGACGGTACCGTGCGACTCCACGGCGCTGGCAGTTCCCGCTTCGTTCGGGAAGACGTCGCCGAGGTGCGCGGCAACCTTCAAGGGTGCCGGACGACGTGCAGGCGAGGCGGAGCCCAGTGTGATGTCAAGCTTGCGGGCAACGGCGCCCGGATCGAGGGACGGCAGGAGCCACAGTTCGCCGGCGGACTCAAAGATGACCCGCTCTCCGTCCGTGCTCGCGTGCCGCACATAGAAGTCCTCATGGTCAGTGTGCCTCCGAAGACCCGAACCATCCGGCAGCACCGAGTAGAGGTTTCCGTAACCCTCGTGGTCCGAGAGGAAGGCAATGCGTCCCTGGATCCACATCGGATCCGTGAGGTTGCCCTCAACGGACGGGAGCAACCGTTCGTACTCACCGTTTCCGTCTGCGTCGATCCACAACTTTCCGGCCGTGCCGCCCCTGTACCTCTTCCACCACGCCGGTTCACGGGACAGCACGCTGGCCAGCACCACCGGCTTTTCGTCGCCGATTTCAGGGCCGAACGCCACTGCTTCCACCGGCCCGAACGGCAATGCGACGGCGGCTCCACCATCCAGCGGCAGGCTGTAGGCATGTGTGTGCCGGCTTTCGGACTGCTGGAAAGCGCTGGTGACCACGATGTGTCCTGCCGGAGTGAAACCACGGACCTTGGTTGTGCTGTGTCCGAAGTAGCTCAGTTGCCTGTAGCCACCACCGTCGATCTCCGCTGTCACCACTTCGGGTGAGGTACCCACGACGGCAGTCCAAACGAGCCGCTTGCCGTCCGGCGTGAAGCGGGGGTTCCTGGCCGGCAACTGCTGGGACGAAACCCGCCAGGCACGGCCGCCCGTCACAGGGGCGATCCAGATGTCGTCTTCAGCCACGAAAGTAACAAGGTCACCGTGGACATGCGGGAAACGGAGGTAGCTGGAGGAGGTCATTGTTCGATCATAGCCAGATGGTTGGGCTGGCCTTTGCCCTTTGGATGGTGTTTCCGGGCCGCGGCGCCGCATGGTGAGATGGGTCATGCGAATCGTGATGTCCGGAGCCTCCGGAATGATTGGAACTGCCCTTGGCACGCTGCTCATGGCAAACGGCCACGACGTGGTCAAGCTGGTGCGTCGTCCGGCCCGCACCCCCGAAGAGCATTCGTGGGATCCGTCGGCCGGAATCCTCGATGAGTCCGTGGTGGATGGAGTGGATGCGGTAGTCAACCTCTCCGGTGCAGGCATCGGGGACCGGCCCTGGACCAAAGGCCGGATCAAGGCGCTCCATGACTCCCGGATACTGCCGACACGGACCCTTGCAGCGGCCATGGGTCGGGTGGGCCGTCCTCCCAAGGCCTTCATCAGCCAATCGGCTTCCGGCTACTACGGTGCTTCCAGGGACCAAGTACTCACGGAAGACTCGGCTCCCGGCACCGGCGTCCTGGCACCTTTGTGCGTGCAATGGGAGGCAGAAGCCCGGCAGGCACCAGATTCCGTCAGGGTGGTGACACCCCGCACGGGAGTCATTCTCAGTCCTTCCGGCGGAGCTTTGGGACCGTTGCTCCCCCTGCTCAAGGCAGGACTGGGTGGGCCGTTCGGAAACGGACGCCAGTACTGGCCTTGGATCACTCTGGCAGATGAAGCTGCTGCCCTTGCTTTCCTCATCACTGCCGAACTCGAGGGACCGGTCAATGTGTGCGCACCGGGGTTGGCGGACGTGAACACCATCGTTTCCCGCCTCGCAAGGGCCTTCCACCGCCCGGCGCTGCTCCGGGTGCCCAGACCGGCACTCCGACTGGTTTTGGGCGGCCTGGCCGATGAACTGATCCTGGCGAACCAGGCCATGGATCCGGGCAGGCTGGCCGGAGCGGGATTTCAGTGGAACCACCCCAGCCTGGGTGAGGCCATGCCCTGGCTGGTGGCCGAAGCCAAGCGCTGAGTTCATGATCCAGGGGCCTATCGGGGCCCGGTCCCCAGTATCTCCGAAATCCGCCATTGGCCGTCCACTTTGGAAAGGACCAGGCGCAGTTGCTGCGGCTGCCCTGGCGGCTGCCAGCGGATGACTTTCCCCTGTGCATCCTGTTCCTCGTAACCGGACAAAACCGCTGCCAGCGAGACAACGGCATGGTCTGCCTGCAAAGTATCCACGGCCGCGCCGGTCAGCACTGTCCTCAGGCCGACGAAACGGATCCCCTGTGGTTCCAGCTGCTTCGCAAGGACCAGATCAGCTTGTTCGGCAGGTGACCCTGGTGCATTCACCAGCCCAAGCAAGTCCCGGCGCCCCTCGGCCAAGGCCTGGTCCCGGACCGCGGAAAGGGCTGGAACGGCCACTGCCGGATCGCTGGAGCCAAGTGCCTGGGCCACGGCTGGGAGGATATCTGTCCGGCTCCCGCGGCCATCATCCGACTGTGGCACCGCGGACCCGGTGGGCTCCCCCGGCTGTGACGGGTATCCATTGCCGGTCCAGGCGATCCACGCCAGCAGGCCCACCAGGCAACCACCCAAGACCAGCGCGGTTGTCCTCGTTCCGCGCCGTTTTCCGGACCGACGGTGGTTGGGTCGGGACGGTTCCACCTTCGACGGCGACCGGTGGGCCCGGCGCGCGCCCGGTCCCCTCGCCGTCCGGTACGGCGTTGCGGGACGGTCGGACGGCAGCGGCATCAGTCTGCCGAACGTCAACCGGGCCTTCGTGCTGCTTGTGGGAGTGCCTTCCGCCCATGACGTGGGCGGAACCTTGAAGAACCGCCGAAAGGTGCGTCGTTTGGTCGGGTGCGCATCGGCTGGACGCCTCGTCAAGAGCTCCGGTATGACGGATTCGTGCACCGAACCGACCAGGTCCACCGGTTCCGGCGCAGCACTGCGGTAAATGGCCGAACCGAACTCTCTTGCGCTCGGCCGGGCATGTGGGTCCGGGTCCAGCCCGGCTTCCAAGGCGCCCACCAGTCCTTTGGGTACGTCGGGAACCAGAAGGGAAAGCGGCGGACGGCTCCTGGCAGGCTCGGGGGCAACGCCCACGAGGCAATACCACCCCAACGCCGCCAGCGCGAAGACATCACCGGCAAAGTCGAGGCCCGCATCCTCTTCGGGGTTGATCCCGCCACCGCTTGCGGAGGGCACCGAATCGCCGTCGATGAAACCGGGTGTGCCCACGTCTTTGGCTTCCTGCAGCTCGCCCAGCAGCCCGGCCATCCCAAGGTCAGCAACCAAGGGCTTCCCATGGGCCGTGAACAAGACATTTCCCGGGGAGATGTCGCCGTGTACGATCCCCTGGCCATGCAGGAACGCCAAAGCCTGAGCCAAGGGCGTCAACACAGTGACCGCTTCGCCAACAGTCAAACAATGACGCCCCCGGACAAGGTTCGCGAGCGAACCCCCCGCGGCATACTCCATCACCAGACCCCAGCAGTTTTGGCCCTCCATCCCGGCAGGCACCACGTCGTGAAAGGCAAGCAGGTGCTCGTGCCAGGCGAATGCGAGTATGTTTGCCTCGCGAAGGATGGGGTGGGCGGCGCCGTGTGGATGCATCAAATCATCAGTAGCCTCCGAATTCTTCACCACCTTGATGGCAAACCGGGCGCCGTCTGCATCCCTGGTGGCCAGCCAGACCGATGCCGATCCGCCCTGCCCAAGGATCCGTTCGGGTGTGTAGCCTGAAATGACGGGAGGCAACGGGGAGCCGGAGTCCAGAGTGTCCATGTCAAAGGTCTACCCGAAGTCGGCTTTCGCTGCAGAAGTTATCCACAGGCCCTCCCTCTGCAGTGATATCGGAGCAGCGTCCCGGATGCGACTGAGAGGTTCACCACAAAAGCATGGGCAACGTCCTGCGGGGTCTAAGCTTGAACGCATGACTCTTGAGTTTTCACAACTGGGTCTTGCCCCGGATTTCGTTGATTACATGCAGGGCTGGGACCTTCAACGCGAGATCCACAACAAGGTTGTTGCCGGCGAGAAGAACAGTACCGTCCTGCTTCTCGAGCATGCAGCCGTCTATACGGCAGGCAAGCTCACGGAAGACCACGAACGCCCCTTCGACGGAACCCCCGTGGTACCCGTTGACCGCGGAGGCAAACTGACGTGGCACGGCCCCGGACAACTGATTGCCTACCCAATCCTCAAGCTCAAGAACCGTTCGGGAATCCGGGATTACGTGGAGCGGCTCGAGGCCACCATGATCGCCGTGATGCTGGACTACGGCATCAAAGCCGTCACCGTCAAAGGCCGTGCCGGCGTATGGGTGCTGGCGGATGAGAAGGGCCCGGACCGCAAGATTGCCGCAATCGGTATCCGCGTCCTCGATGGCGTCACCATGCACGGTGTGGCCATCAACTGCAGCAACGACCTGGCGCCCTACGCGCAGATCATCGCCTGCGGCATCACCGACGCCAGCGTTACCACCATGTCGCTGGAGACTGGCCGGACCATCAACCCGGCAGACATCGTTGACCGCTTTGTGGAAGAGTTCCGCAAGCACGAAGAAGCACTCGTTTCCACCCCAGAAGGAGCACTCCAGTGACCCTGGCACCTGAAGGCCGCAAGATGCTGCGAATCGAGCAGCGTAATTCTGCTGTCCCTGTTGAGCGTAAGCCTGAGTGGATCAAGGCGAAGGTTCAGATGGGGCCGGAGTTCGTGGGGTTGAAGAACCTGGTGAAGAAGGAAGGCCTGCACACGGTGTGTGAGGAGGCCGGGTGCCCGAACATTTTCGAGTGCTGGGAAGACAAGGAAGCGACGTTCCTGATCGGCGGGTCCGAGTGCACCCGGCGCTGTGATTTCTGCCAGATCGATACCGGCAAGCCTTCCCCGCTGGACCGGTTCGAACCGACCAAGGTGGCCCGGTCCGTGCAGACCATGCAGCTGCGGTACGCGACCGTGACCGGGGTGGCCCGTGACGATCTCGAAGACGAGGGCGTGTGGTTGTACGCCGAAACGGTCCGTAAGATCCACGAACTGAACCCCGGCACCGGGGTGGAGTTGCTGATCCCGGACTTCTCCGGCAAACCCGAACACATTCAGGCGATCTGCGAGTCGAAGCCCGAGGTGTTCGCGCACAACGTCGAGACCGTGCCCCGGATCTTCAAGCGGATCCGGCCCGCGTTCCGGTACGAACGGTCCCTGGATGTCATCACCCAGGGCCGGGACCTGGGCATGGTGACCAAGTCCAACCTGATCCTGGGCATGGGCGAAACCCGGGACGAGATCTCCGAAGCGCTCCGGGACCTGCACGCTGCCGGGTGTGACCTGATCACGATCACCCAGTACCTGCGCCCATCCGAGCGGCACCTGCCCGTGGACCGGTGGGTCAAGCCCCAGGAATTCGTGGACCTCCAGCACGAGGCCGAAGAGATCGGCTTCCTCGGGGTCATGTCCGGTCCCCTGGTCCGCTCCTCCTACCGTGCCGGCCGGCTCTGGGCCACCGCGATGCGCAAAAAGGGCTGGGACATCCCCGAAGCCCTCGCCCACATCGAATCCTCCGGCACCACCCGCCAGGAAGCCTCCACCATCCTCGCCGCACACGGCTAACGACCACGGGCTGATCCCTTAAGCCACGAAGCAGGCTGCGCTGGCACCACTGAGTGCCAGCGCAGCCTGCTTTTCGTGTGTAGGCTGTTTCGCGTCAACGGAGCGGTGCCGGAGCCTCCTCGGAGGACCAAGCCACCACCTCGACCTGGTCCCATTCCACGGCGCCCAGCGCGGACAGCCACTCGTCGGCCCCTGGGCCGTGCACCACCACTACCAGGCGGGGCACGTTGGCAGCCACGACCAGCCGCAGGGCCATGAGGTGAGCCAACTCCCAGCCATCCACCGGTTGGACCACTGCCACATAGGCGGGGCGCTGGGTTGGATCTTGAGGGAAATCGTTCACGACATCTGAGGCGGCGTCCTGCACGAAGTGCACCTCCATCGACTGGCCAGCGGCGCTTGCGCGGGAACAGCGGTACCGGAACCGTGCATGGCAGTCCCCATCAAGAATCACATAGTCCGCTGGTGCGTTGGCCTCCACATCAAGCGGGATCGCCTGAAATGCCTCGCCCCGGCGTCTGGAGCGGAACCGCCGGGCGGTGTTTCCCGGTTCGTCGGATTGCTCCGGCAGGGTTGCCGTCCACGACGTGCCGTTCGACGCAATCGCATGGAGCGAGTCGAGGTGCTCCACGGGGTCGTAGCGATGGAACATCGCCTGCTCTCCGGAGGTGTACTTGACGAATTTGTAGGAATGGTCGGTCATCAGCTGCATGAATCGCGTCCTGCCGGCCCACCCGCCCACGAACCAGTTAGCCTGGGATATCCCTGAAGCCCGGTCGTCCACCCGTACTTGGAGTTGCCTGGTCTCAGTAGTGTCGAACCACCGCAGCTCTTCGCAGACGAACTTCTCCTGGGTCGGGGCCGCCAGGAATTCCCGGATAATGCCAAGCATGGCCGGCAAGGCTGTGCCGGCCACCGAGGAGTGCTTGCCGTCGATCCGGTACTTGGTGAGATTGGGGACGTCTTGCACCAACTCAATCAGCGAATGGTTGCTGAGCTCGTCCGAGTTCGTATAGAAGTAGTCGATGGTCCGGCCCTCCGCAAAGTACTGGCGAAGGTAGTCCTCCGGCTGCTCAGCCTCGCGGAAGGCGCGGTTCCTGTACAGGTTGTCCTTGAAGAACGGCTTGCTGAAGTAATACGGCAGGTTCATCTGTGGAACGGCCAGCACCAAGCGGGCCGCCGGAAAGTTCCTGGCGTACTGGATCGCGATGGAGGCGCCTTTTGAGGCACCAAAGAACAGCATGCGGGCGGGGTCTATGTTGAATTGGCTGCGCAGTTTTTCTATGGCGGCATTGATCCGACCACCGAGCGGCCTGCCTGCGTTGTCCACCATCATGTAGGACCCGGCCGCCAAATAGCGGTCTTGGAAGCAAACCATCAGGGTGTCTTCCAGATCGGCGTCCGTGATCCCCTTGAGGTAGCTCACGGCATAGGAGATTCGCGTCGTGGAAGGGCCGAAGCCCGGGAACGTGAGCAGCATCTTCTTCGGATCAGTGGTGTTTCCCCGGACGGAATAGTAGGCATCGCCATGTTGCTCTACTCCGTATTGCTCGTCGTACTTGATTTGCTGCGGCGTAGTGAAGGGGCCTTTGCCGATGCCCAATTCGAAAGGGCCTCCCGAGGCGAGTCTGAACCGGGAGGGATCGTCGGTTCCGACCATGATGTTCCGGTACTCAAGGGGGAAACCGCGGGCCGGCGGCTCAATCAGGTTGCCGTAAACCACCTCACCATCCTGCAGCAGCTGGAACGGTTCGCCTTGGTGATCCTCCCAGTCCGGGAGGGTGAGCTTGGCGAAATAGATCCCCTGCGGCAAGTGCTCGGCGGCCACTTTGCGTACCCGGGCTTCCAGTCCCCTCGCTTTGATGAGCCTGCGGACGGCCGACTCGGGGGCCGATTCCATCAGGGACCTCGCCACTTCCCGGCCCGTCGACGAATAGGCAACGGCTCTTCCCAGATCCGTGGCTTTGCGCTTTAACTCCCCGAACTTCGACGTCACAGTGCCAGCATCCTTTCGACGATCTTCCGGTTGATCCGGTCCGCGTCAACTCCCTTGAAGAAACGGTCACGACGCCCGCGGTACAAGGGGTCCTCGGAGGCAAACCGTTCATTGACCAGGTAGTCAATGAGATCCACGTGCTGATGAAAGACCGGCCCCAGTCCTTCTTCTTCATAGTCCAGGCGGCCCTCATAAGGCTGCTCGCGGAAGAATTCGGCGTGGTCCCAGTGGTAGTACGCGATGGGGATGTGTACGAAAGAGGCATCAAGGACTGCCGAGCTGTAGTCCGTAAACACCATCTCAGCGGAGCTGATGGCTTCCGGGTAGCTGAGTTCAGACAACACCACCCTCTCGGAGAACCGGAAGTGTGCCGTCCGCTTCTCCACGTTCGGGTGGAGTTTCACTTCGAGCCTGCGGTCAGTGGCTTCGAGGAAGGTCAGCAGCGCAGGATCGGTGAGCAATTGGTCAATGGCCTGGAAGTAGCGTGATTGGAGGAACTGCTCCGTGGACACCTGGTTCAGGTTGAACCGCCACGTAGGCATGAACAGGAGGTGGGCCGAATCCCGGGGTTCCCGGGCCAGCGACTCAAGCCTGGGCAGGCCGGAGTTGAGCGTCTCAACGGGCGCCAATCCAGCCATGTAGTCAGCTTCCAGCTGTCCGGTGGCAATGAAAATGTCAAAATACTTGGACAACACCCAGTCGGACATGTCGTTGAGTTGGATGCCATGTTGCAGGTACACAAACCGGGAGTTGGCAAACGACTTTCCGCGATACCTGATGTTGTAGATCTGGGAAGACACCACAAGATCGGAGACCAGGAACTTCTCATAGAACTCCGTGCTGAAAATGGGGATGAGCTTGAAGCCCTTCTTCTCAAGCCGCTCCCAATCCGGGGATTTCGGGTTGATGGCGAAGTAGGACTCCGTGAATTCGGGGTGGTTGATCCGGAAGTAGTCGTAGAGATGTTCAGCGTTGTCGTCCGCCTGCAGCGGCCTGTCGAAGAAGAGAATGCTGGAGCGGGGGCTGATGGGACGTTGGTAGAAGTTGTAACTGCCCGGACGGGCATGACCCGGCCGCAAGGTGCGCGGCAGGTAGGTCTTGGCGATGGATAGGACGTCATCTCCGAACAGCAGCTCATACAGGAGCCGCGCAGGATCTTCCACCGGCTGGTCCTGCTGGAACACCAGGTAGCTGTCCTTGTCACTGAGCTGCTTGAAGAGGTGCGTGTTGGCGCAGGGATCGGCCAGCCAACGGATCCATGCAGCTTCGAACGGCTGCAAAGGCTCCACCATGCCGAGCATCTCCGTCATGTTGTGCGCAGTCACGAGTTCCCGCAGATGTTCAAGGCTCACAGCCGTGGCCTTCTGGGCCCGCATTCCACGCAGGAAAAGCGCCATGAACCGCAGGAGGTACAAGCGGAGCTGTTTGGATGATGTGGGAATAACCGGCACCAGGCGCTTGGCTTCCGGGGACAGTTGAAGTCCGATTGCGGCTTTGGTTTCCGTGGCCACCGAATAACCGGCGGGCAGGGGTTTCACCTTTTCGATCGACCAATACAGCCGGTAGCTCATGTATAGGCCGGCCCGGTCCACGTCCCCGACCGCCTCCAGCGCGTCCGCGAGCCGCCTGGTGTTGAACACCGAGCCAAAGATGTCTGTGTCCCGCGCATAGTGGTAGGCGTCGTCGATCGCCGTTCCCGCAATGTTCCCGGCGATCCGCCCCGTGTACATGACAGGTTCCGCCAGGTACACCGTACGGGTCCTCAGGTAACCGATGATGGTGGCCGCATAGTTTGCCGACACCTGGTGCGATGTCCTCATGAACACCACGTACTTGCTGGTGATGTCGGCGCACAGCCGGCCGATGGACCGCGTGGTCAATGGTTCGGTGGCCTGCAGGATGGAAAACTCCGCGTCGAAACGCAGCCTTGCTGCCACGAGTCTTCGATACATCGGAGACTCGCGGTCCAGTGTTCCAGGTTCCTCGAGAACGATGGTCAGCAACGATGGCAGCTCGGACATCTTTTCCTTAGACGGGTTGAAAATCAGCGTGGTTTGATGGGTGACCCGTTCCTTCCTCAATTCACGGGCAATTGCCTCCCACGTATGCTGTGCCGGACCCATATGAATCGTGACGGAAAAGAAAAAAACCGTTGCCGGGATCACCTGCGATCAGGGGTCAGGCCCTAAGGCGTACATCACGTAGAATTAAGGCACTATGGCGAACTCCCCTGATTCCAACAAATCGACACCTTCGGCCGACGCACCCAAGCGTGGGCTCTTCCAGCGCAAGCCCAAGGAAGCCAAAGCCAAGAAGCCCAGCCAGTTGAAGCAGATCGCCGAGGTCTTCAAAATGACCCGGCGCAACGATCCGCAGGTTGTGCTGATCATGCTCCTGGCGTTCCTTGCCGTGGTGGCTGTCGCCTTCGTCGTTGGCTTCCTTCTGGAAAACTGGATTACCGGCCTGATCATCGGTATCCCCTTGGGCCTGCTCGCCGCCGTCTTCATCCTTTCGCGTCGTGCTGAAAGGGCCGCCTTTGCACAGATCGAAAACCAGCCTGGAGCTTCCGGCGCCGCTTTGGGCACGCTCCGCCGCGGCTGGGTCACCCAGGACCAGCCAGTGGCCGTGAACCCCCGCACCCAGGATGCGGTTTTCATGGCCATAGGGCGCCCGGGAGTCGTCCTGGTCACCGAAGGTCCCAGCCACCGGGTCAAGACCTTGGCGGACGCCGAGCGCAAGCGCCTGGGCAGGATCCTGCCCAACGTCACCATCCATGTCCTGGAGTCCGGCCGTGGCGAAGGCCAGGTTCCGCTGAACCAGCTCGCCAAGACCATGGGCAAGATGAAGAATGAACTGACCAAGGTCGAGGTTAATGCTGTCTCCAAGCGCATCAACTCCCTGGGCAATCGCCTCCCGATCCCGAAGGGTATCGATCCCTACAAAGCCCGCCCGGACCGCAAGGCGGCCCGCGGACGCTGACCGCAAAACGACAATGCGCCCCGATCCTCGATAGAGGCCCGGGGCGCATTGTTGTCAGGACGCAAGGTGGGAAGCTACATGCGGATGAGGATGGTGTTCATGGCCTTGTCGTGGAGGCCCCGCTGGTCCGGATCGAAGATCACCGCCGGGATCACCAGGCACACAAGCAACGTCCTCACCACAGCCACCAACGGCCCCGGCTGGCCACCGGCGAGGCGCACCACGTGGATGCCCGCGATTCTGTGTCCGATGCTGTAGCCAAGGGTTCCAATGAGGAGGATCTGCTCCACGGCGAAGACTGCCAGGGTTGCCCATTGGTTGCCGCCGAAGGCAAAGTTGCTGATGACCAAGGCGATGGTCCAGTCGATCACGATGCCCAGGATGCGGCGCCCTGCACGCGCCATGGAGCCAGGGCCCGATTCAGGCAGCCCCAGCCGCTCGCCGGGGTACTTGGAAATGCCGGAGGTGTCCGGACCGCTCAACCAGGAGCCAATGTCTTTACGATCAACCACCTATCAAGCTTAACTGCTGGTGGTGCGCCCCTCCGACCCGGACAGATCAAGTTCCCACCGAGCCTGCCCCGGTGTTCGTCCACCGGACGCGCATGGACCGGACACCCGCAAGCCGACTACCGTTTACACAACAGATGATTCTGTAACCTGCCGGAAACAATGCTGACACTCCCGGGAAATCCCGTCTCCCTAAGGTGATAGGAGTTGCCAGCCACCGCGGCAAGGGGAAATTTTTGTGTCTCCAGGTCTTCGGCTTGGGCTGGACCACACGGCCTTCCGGGCCTGTTACTTGATATGCATAAGGAGCATAGATGTTCAAGACTGCGGACGAAGTCCTCAAGTTCATCAAAGAAGAAGACGTCAAATTCGTCGATATCCGCTTCACTGACCTCCCGGGCGTCCAGCAGCACTTCAACGTGCCGGCCAAGAGCGTTGACCTCGACTTCTTCGTGAACGGTCAGCTCTTCGACGGTTCTTCCATCCGCGGCTTCCAGGGCATCGCCGAGTCCGACATGCAGCTCATCCCGGATGTTACCTCGGCCTTCGTCGACACCTTCCGCATCGAGAAGACCCTGGCCCTGAACTTCTCCATCGTCAACCCGCGCACGGGTGACCCCTACCACCGCGACCCCCGCGGCGTAGCCGAGAAGGCAGAGGCTTACTTGGCTTCGACCGGCATCGCAGACACCGCCTTCTTCGCTCCCGAGGCCGAGTTCTTCGTCTTCGACAACATCCAGTACGAATCCTCCCCGCAGGGCAGCTTCTACAAGATCGATTCCGAAGAAGCACACTGGAACACCGGCCGCAAGGAAGAGGGCGGCAACCTCGGTTACAAGACCCCGGTCAAGGGCGGCTACTTCCCCGTCTCCCCCACCGACAAGCAGGCTGACCTCCGCGACGCCATGTGTGTTGAACTGGACAAGGCCGGCCTTGAGGTTGAGCGCTCCCACCACGAAGTTGGTTCCGCCGGCCAGGCCGAGATCAACTACAAGTTCACCACGCTGACCGCGGCTGCCGATGACCTGCAGAAGTTCAAGTACGTCATCAAGAACACTGCTGACGCTTGGGGCAAGTCCGTGACCTTCATGCCGAAGCCCGTCTTCGGCGACAACGGTTCGGGCATGCACTGCCACCAGTCCCTGTGGAGCAACGGCGAGCCGCTGTTCTACGACGAGAAGGGCTACGCCGGTCTCTCCGACACCGCCCGCTGGTACATCGGCGGCCTGCTGAAGCACTCCTCCGCAGTCCTGGCGTTCACCAACCCGACGGTCAACTCCTACCGCCGCCTGGTCAAGGGCTTCGAAGCTCCGGTCAACATGGTGTACTCGCAGGGCAACCGCTCCGCCGGTATCCGCATCCCGATCACGGGTTCCAACCCGAAGGCCAAGCGCATCGAATTCCGCGCTCCGGACCCCTCGTCCAACCCGTACCTGGCGTTCGCTGCCCAGCTGATGGCCGGCATCGACGGCATCCGCAACCGCATTGAGCCCCCGGCACCGATCGACAAGGACCTCTACGAGCTCCCCGCAGAGGAAGCCAAGGACATCCCCAAGGCTCCGGGAACGCTGGAAGAAGCCCTTGAGGCCCTGCGTGAGGACAACGAGTTCCTGCAGGCCGGCGGTGTCTTCACCCAGGACCTGATCGACACGTGGATCGAGTACAAGTACGAGAACGAGATCCGTCCGCTGTCCCTGCGCCCGAACCCGTACGAGTTCGAGCTCTACTACGGCGTCTAGCCAACTCCCGGGCAGAGCATGCTTTGACCCGCCGGAGGCCGGCAGGCCTCCAACTGCTGAGGGCCGCCAACAGGAAACACTCCTGTTGGCGGCCCTTCGCCGTTAGCGCATACGGCCGGGCCGATTGCTCAGTGTCCCGGTTGCTTAGTGTTTGGTGTGGGGTGACTTTCCAGGCTCGTCGGGGGCCGCGCACTCGTCGCAGAAGACCCTCTCGGTTTCCTCACCGCAGCATTGGCAGCGGTGGATCAGTGCTGCTGTTTCAACTACATAGGCTGTCATAGCCTCAATAGTGCCCAGCGGGCCCACGGGGAACACGAGTAGCGTGTACTCGTCTTTTCGCTGCCGCCCCGGAACGACTACTTGCTTTCCTGCAGGCTACTTGTTTTCCAGGAGGCCCATGTTGTGGGGAACCGCCACGCCCATCCCGGAAAGACCGGCGTCGCCCGGCAGCGCATCCTCGTCCAGGAAGGTGGCAAAACAGCGCCTGCAGGCGTACTGCCCGGGGGCCGCGTGGCGGGAGGCCCAATGCGGGCCCGCCTGCGCACAGCGGAAGCAGGAAGCATCCGAAAAGGACGCGCCCTCCGCGTCCAGCCTCACCGTCACGGGATGAATCCTAGGCCAAACACGCCTCCGCGAACAGAGGTTTGGTGCCGGTCCTACTGCTTGCCGTATTTCTTATGCACCGCTTGCTTGGACACTCCCAGGCACAAGGCAATGGCTTCCCAGGACAGACCGGCTTGCCGGGCCGCCCGGACCAGGGATGATTCCGTCCTTCCGACTTCCTTCTGCAATTCGGCCACGGCGTACAGTGCCTCGGCGGGCCCCATTCCGTCCATCTGCCCAACAAGGGTTTTCATGCGCTCCACCTCCATCCGTCAACCATAGTTGACGTCCGAAATGTCGTCAACCGTTGTTGACAAGGCGGCCTTCAGGCGAAAGCCCTGAACATCGTCCGCTGGGGCCCCGAACTCCCGCCAAGGTAGCGTCCCTTGTCCACGAAGCCGGCCTTGGCGTAGGCAGCCCTGCCGGCCGGGTTACGTTCGTTGACCGAAAGAACGACGCCGTCCTGGCCGCCATCCAGCCAGGCTGTCAGTTTTCGCGCTTCCTCCACGGCCGCCGCGGCAGCCGACCGGCCAATCCCCCGCCCCTGGCTTGCCGTATCGATCGCGAATCCCCTCAGCAACCACGCGGAATCGTCGTCCTCCCAGCCCGCGAGGCGCGCAGCACCACATTGGAGGGTCAAGACGCCCACAACCGCACCATTGGCCTCAATGGAAAACGGGAACCGCGACGGGTCCTCGAGGCCGGCGAGCATCATTCGGAGCGGGTCGCCCACGAATTCCCACTGACCGGGTAGCAGGCTGAGCTCCGCAACGTCGCCCAAGTGGATCGCCCTGGCGTCGGCATCGATCGCCTTAAGCGGAATCAGCCACGCAACACCCGTGCCACTTTGCTCTTTGTAGCTCATAACTCCAGTCTTTGCGTCATAATCGCGCACTTCTTCGAATTCCCGGCTAGGGTGGGTCCAGCCGCTCCCCTAGAGATAGGAACGCCATAAATGGGCCAGCCGAACGTCATCCTGATCTGCGTGGACGAATGGCGGGGAGACTGCTTGTCCGCCGACGGGCACCCACACCTTGAGACACCACACCTTGATGAACTAGCCAGGAACGGTGTGCGGTTCTCCAAAGGATACTCGGCCACTCCGTCCTGCGTCCCGGCACGCGCCGCGCTCTTCACGGGGCAATCGCAGGAGCGGCACGGACGCGTGGGGTACGACGACGGAGTCCCCTTCCACGCAGCGCATCCGGTCACGGTCCAGGGCGAGTTCCGGAAGGCCGGCTACCACACCCAGGCCATCGGCAAGATGCATGTTTGGCCCGAGCGCTCGAGAGTGGGATTTGACGACGTCGTCCTGCACGACGGCTACCTGCACCACGCCAGGAAGGAGCATCGGCAGCACTTTTCCCTGTTTGACGACTACGTGCCCTGGTTGCGGAGGCAACCCGGAATGCCCGCGGACGCCGACTACTTCGACCACGGCGTCAATTGCAACTCCATCGTGGCCCGGCCATGGGACAAGGCCGAACACCTGCACCCCAGCCATTGGATCGGAACGCAGGCCATCGAATGGATGCAACGGCGGGATCCGGTGAAGCCCTTCTTCCTGTACCTGTCGTTCCACCGGCCCCACCCGCCCTACGACCCGCCGTCGTGGGCTTTCGAGCAGTACCTCAACATCCCGCCCTACGAAACCGTGGAAGGCGATTGGGAACACCATTGGGACGAGTTCCGGGCAGATGGAAACTACCAGGCAAGCTACGGACACATCCCGGACCGCGTGGTCCATCGGGCCCGGGCGGGTTACTTCGGGCTCATGGCCCAGATCGACCTCCAGGTCAACCGGATCAAGGAATCGTTGGCCGACTTCGGGCTGCTGGAAGACACGATCATAGCCTTCACCAGCGACCACGGCGAGATGATGGGCGACCACCACATGTTCAGGAAGGCCGTGCCCTACGAGGGCTCCGCCCGGGTCCCGTTCATCATTGCGGATGCCCCCAGTGCCGGAACGTCCACGCGCGGCGCCGTGGTGGACCATGTGGTGGAACTCCGCGACCTCATGCCCACTCTTCTGGAACTGGCCGGGCTGCCCATTCCTGACAGCGTGGACGGCAAGTCCTTGGCAGCGCTTGTCCGGGGTGATGGCACCGGACCGGTCCGCGACTGGCTCCATGGCGAACATGTCTACTGGGGCCAGAACCTGCACTGGCTCACCGACGGCCACTACAAATACATTTGGGGCTCGGGCAAAGGCGCCGAAGAGTTGTTCAATCTCGACGACGATCCCCAGGAACGCTGGAACCTCGCCGGGGACCCTGCCCACCAAGGCGACGTGGAACTCTGGCGGCACCGCCTGGTGGACACTTTGCGCCACCGCGAAGAAGGCTTCGTGGTTGGCGACAGGCTGGTCCCGGGCGCGCCCGTGGTCTCCATCCTGCGGCACACCCGCGAGGCAATAGCTCCGGCTCAGGTTCCGTAGAACTTCTTTTCAAACACGCCCCGGGCACGTCGGCTCAAGCGCAGGTAGTCTTCCTCGAACTTGCCCGCGGTTCCTGGTGCGTATCCACACCACCGGGCCACCGCCTCCAGGTCGCGGCGCGACGACGGCAAAAGGTCCGAGGCCCGGCCCGTCACAATGACGTTTGCCGACCGGATGCGGCTGGCAAGCTTCCACGCCTGACGCAACAAACCGGCGTCGCCCTTTCCTATGAGGGCAAGCCCTTCAGCTGCGGCAAGTGCCTCCAACGTTGAGGTGCTCCGCAATTCCGGGTGCTTTCCAGCATGTTGGAGCTGGATCAACTGCACCAACCACTCGACGTCGCTCAGGCCACCACGGCCAAGCTTCACGTGGCGGGCAGGATCGGCCCCTCGAGGGAGCCGCTCGGACTCCACCCTTGCCTTGATGCGCCGGATCTCACGTACATCCTGTCCGGACAATTCGTCAGGGTACCTGATGGGATCGATGAGCCGGACGAAGTCCCGGGCGAGCTCGTCCGATCCGGCCATGGGCCGGGCGCGCAGAAGTGCTTGCGCTTCCCAGATCAATGACCACCGGCGGTAATACTCGGCATAAGAGTCCAAGGACCTGACCATGGCCCCGTTCTTGCCCTCCGGCCGAAGATCGGCATCCACCTGCAGGACCCTCTCGGCCATGATGGCCGGCTTGAGCGGCTGGGTCAGGAGGCTTGAGATCCTGGCAACGATCGCCGTCGCCTGCTCCTGTGCTTCGGCGTCCGTGAAACCGGGACGGGCCCGGTGCACATACATGACGTCGGCATCGGACCCATAGCCGATCTCACGCCCGCCCTGCCGGCCCATGGCCACCACCAGGACATCGGTCTTCAGTGGTCCGGCGTCGGCCACGGCTGCTTCCGCCACGTGCAGGGCACCCAGGACGGCTGCGCGGTCCGCTTCGGCCAGGGCCAGCCCCACAGCGTCCTGGTCCAACAATCCTGCACTGTCTGCGATGGCCGTGCGCAGGATTTCCCGCCGGCGGATCAACCGGATGAGTCGCATGGCGCCCTCAGGGTCCGGATGGCGCGAGAGCTTGGACTGGATTTCCTGCCACTGGGCGTCGAACGGGATGGGGGCCAGTTCCTTGTCACTGCCCAGCCAGGCCACTGACTCGGGCGAGACCTCCAACAGATCCGCGATCAGGCGGGAATTCGCCAATACCTGGCACAGGCGTTCGGCTGCAGCCTGGGAATCCCGAAGGAGTCCCAGGTACCAGTGGGTGGTCCCCAGCGCCTCACTCACCCGCCGGAAGGCCAGCAACCCGGCGTCGGGATCCACGCCCTCGGCCAGCCAGCCCAGAAGGATGGGAAGAAGCTGGCGCTGCAGGGCCGCCCGACGACTGACACCGGCTGTCAGGGCCTCGATGTGGCGCATGGCGCCCTGCGGGTCGAGGTAGCCAAGTGCGGCAAGCCGGCCCTGTGCGGCTTCGGGGCTGAGCTTGGCATCTTCACTGCTGAGTTTCGCCGCCGTATTCAGCAGGGGGCGATAGAAAATGCGCTCGTGCAGGTCCCGGACCGCCCGCTTGGTCTTCTGCCACGCAGCTATCAGCTGGTCCGGATGCGGCCGCTCCAGGGAGAACGGCCCCAGGACGGCTTTGGCCAGGAAACGCTGGGCGTCCTCAGCCACGGGCATGAGGTGGGTACGGCGGAGCTGGAACAACTGGATCCGGTGTTCAAGGACGCGGAGATACCGGTACGCGTTGTCGAAGGCTGCAGCGTCCACCCGCCCAATGTAGCCACCTGCGGACAGGGCGGCGATCGCCGACGTGGTGTCGCGGCAACGCAGGGACTCGTCGGACTTTCCGTGCACGAGTTGCAGGAGTTGAACTGTGAATTCGACGTCCCGCAGCCCACCCCGCCCCAGCTTGATCTGGCGTTGTTCCTCGGCAGCAGGAATGTGGTCGGTGACGCGCCGCCGCATGGCCTGGACGGATTCCACAAATCCTTCGCGGCCGGCAGAGGCCCAGACAAGGGGCTGCACGGCTTCCTCATAGCGTTGGCCCAGGTCCCGGTCTCCCGCGATGGTCCTTGCCTTCAGGAGTGCCTGGAATTCCCAGCTTTCGGCCCATCTGGCGTAATAGCTCAGGTGCGAGGCGAGCGTCCGTACCAGCGGCCCTGACTTACCCTCCGGACGCAGGTTCGCGTCCACCTCCCACAGCCCGGGTTCCGGCGCAAACGAGGAGATCGCCCTGGAAATACCGGAGGCCAAGGCAGTGCCGATCGTTGCTGCGCGGGCGTCGTCAAGGTCCGCCGCCTCGATCACGTAGATGACATCGACGTCGGAAATGTAGTTCAGTTCGCGGGCGCCGCATTTGCCCATGCCGATGACGGCCAGCCCGACGCCGGCAACCTCCTCCGCCTCGAACTGTCCTGTCGCTTCGGCCCGGGAGACGGCCAGGGCCGCCTCGATGGCCGCACCGGCCAGGTCCGCCAGTTCGGCCCCGACAGCCGGCATGAAATCCTGCGGCGAGGCCGCGCACAGGTCCTTGATGGCCAGTTCGGTCAATCCCCGCCGGTACGCCGTGCGCAGGGCGGTATACGCGGGAACGCCGGTCAGGCCGGCAACGGGACGCAGCGAGCCGGGCTCAGCTTTAACGGACCGCAGGAGGAGGGACCGAAGTTCGTCACTGGACGCGGAAAGTGGTTCCGGGCTCACCTTGTTGTTGAACACATCCAGGTGCTCGGGCCTGCGCAAGAGGAACTCCCCCAACGCCTCCGACGCGCCCAGCAGCCGGTACAGTGGCTCGCTTGAGTCCGGGTCCGCTGCAGCCAGCGTTTTCAGTCCGGGGTTCTTCTCGATGAGCCTCACCAGCGACTGCAAGGCGGTATCCGGGCTGGCGGCCAAGGACAGGCCGCTGAACAGGGCCTCTTGTTCCAGGCCCTCCAACTCCGGGGCAGCGAGGAACCGCTCGCCCTTCTCGAGGTCGCTGAATCCAGCCGAGATGAGCCGGCGTGCAAGGCTCACAGCGCCGCCTAGAGGATGCCGAGGTTGCGCTGCAGCTCGTAAGGCGTGACCTGCAGACGGTAGTCCTGCCATTCGGCGCGCTTGTTGCGCAGGAAGTGTTCAAAGACCTGCTCCCCCAGGATCTGCGCCACGAGTTCCGACTCTTCCATGGCGCGGATGGCGTCGTGGAGGCTGGCCGGCAACGGAGCGTGACCCATGGCCTTTCGCTCGGCCGTCGTCAGCGACCAAACATCGTCTTCCGCGGCCGCCGGGAGCTCGTAGCCTTCCTCGATGCCCTTCAGGCCGGCGCCCAGGAGCACCGCGTAAGCGAGGTAGGGGTTGGTGGCAGAGTCGATGCCGCGGTACTCGATGCGCGCCGACTGCCCCTTGCCCGGCTTGTAGAGCGGGACGCGGACCAGGGCGGAACGGTTGTTGTGGCCCCAGCTCAGGTAGCTCGGGGCTTCACCGCCGCCCCACAGCCGCTTGTAGGAGTTCACGAACTGGTTGGTGACTGCCGTGAACTCAGGCGCGTGCCTCAGGATGCCTGCAATGAACTGGCGGGCAGTCTTGGAGAGCTGGAACTCGGCTCCGGCCTCGAAGAAGGCGTTGGTGTCGCCCTCGAACAGGGAGAAGTGGGTGTGCATTCCGGAGCCGGGGTGGTCCGTAAACGGCTTGGGCATGAATGTGGCGTAGGTGCCCTGCTGCAGGGCCACTTCCTTGATGACAGTGCGGAAGGTCATGATGTTGTCCGCTGTCTGCAGCGCATCGGCGTACCGAAGGTCGATTTCGTTCTGCCCGGGGCCGCCTTCGTGGTGGCTGAACTCCACCGAAATGCCCACTGATTCGAGCATGGTGACGGCCGTGCGCCGGAAATCCTGCGCAACTCCGCCCGGAACGTGGTCGAAGTAGCCGCCTTCATCCACGGGCACCGGAGCCCCGTCCGGGCCAAGGTCCTTGGACTTGAGGAGGTAGAACTCGATCTCCGGGTGCGTGTAGCAGGTGAACCCCATGTCCGCAGCCTTGGCGAGGGTGCGCTTGAGGACGTTGCGGGGATCTGCAGCGGAGGGCTCCCCGTCCGGAGTCAGCACATCGCAGAACATCCTGGAGGTCTGTTCAGTCTCGCCGCGCCACGGCAGGATCTGGAAAGTCGAGGGGTCGGGTTGGGCCAGCATGTCGGATTCAAAGACACGGGCCAGGCCTTCAATGGCGGAGCCATCGAAGCCGAGGCCTTCCTCGAACGCACCCTCGACCTCTGCCGGCGCCAGGGCCACGGATTTCAGCGAACCCACGACGTCGGTGAACCACAAGCGTACGAAGCGCACGTCACGCTCTTCGATCGTCCGCAGAACGAACTCTTGCTGGCGGTCCATTGGGGCCTCTTTTCCGGTCGGTATCCACGCCGCGCGGTTCCGTTGGGAAGGCGCGGCAGCTCAGCCTTCACTCTACTAAGCATTCGTGGCGGATGCCGCCGCAGGGACCCCGCGTAACACAGCGTTTACAAATGGTGACGCTTGGCACATTGCTGGCAGCCCCCGCCGGCACGGCTTAGGCTCTATCCATGGCCCCAAGCAACCTTCCTGAGTCCAGCACGCCCGCCGAAGTTCCCGCCCCTTACGGTTCGGGTCCCGCCGCAGCAGCACAATCACCCTCCACGGACGCCAGGAAGCCCCTTTCCAAGGTTCGGATCCACCACCTGCAGCAGGCAAAGGACAACGGCGGCCGCTTCGCCATGCTGACCGCCTATGAGCAATACACGGCAGAGATTTTCGACCAGGCCGGCATCGAAGTACTACTTGTGGGCGATTCGGCCTCCAACAATGTGTTCGGCAATGAGACAAGCCTTCCCGTCACGGTGGACGAACTGCTGCCCTTGTGCCGCGCCGTGAGCCGTTCCGCCAAGCGCGCCCTGGTGGTGGCCGATTTGCCTTTCGGCAGTTACGAGGTCTCCCCCGGACAGGCCGTAGCGACCGGGGTGCGTTTCCTGAAGGAAGGGCTGGCGCACGCCGTCAAGATCGAAGGGACCGCCTACTATGCCGAAACGGTCCGCGCCATGGTGCAGGCCGGCATTCCCGTCATGGCCCACATTGGATTCACCCCGCAGAGCGAGCATTCCCTGGGCGGCTACCGTGTCCAAGGGCGCGGCGACGATGCCCAACGCCTGATCGACGACGCCCTGGCCCTGCAGGACGCAGGAGCCTTCAGCGTGCTCATGGAGATGGTTCCTGCCGGGACAGCTGCCGCCGTCGACGCCGCTCTGCGTGTTCCCACGGTTGGCATCGGCGCCGGCAAGGACACCACGGGCCAGGTCCTGGTGTGGCAGGACATGGCAGGACTCCGCGGCGGCAAGATGGCCAAGTTCGTCAAGCAGTACGCCGATCTCCGCAGTACTCTGGGCGAAGCCGCCGCTGCCTACGGAGCCGATGTCCGGTCAGGCCGGTTCCCGGGACCGGAGCACTCCTTCTAGTCCTCGTCCTGGGCATCCCAGGCTTCGTTGCGCTGCTTCACCTTTTCCAAGGCATGCTCGGCTTCTTCGCGGGTTTTGTAGGGACCAATCAGCTGGGTCCAGTCGGACATGGCGTCCTCTTCGATCTGGTGCGTCTTGACGTTGTACCAGTACTCCGTCACGTCTCCTCCTAGCGTCAGTGGACTCTCCGTCGCGTAACGTTCGCGGGCCCTCTTGGAACCGGCACGCATTGTTACTTGCGTCTCGTGCCCGCCTTATATGATCAATCTATGCCTTCTCCAGTCTCCACCGCACCCATCGGCACGCTGTCCCCCGGAACCATCAGCCCCGAGCTGGCTGTCCCCGGGTCGATTGCCCGTCCTGAGTACGTCGGCAAGAAGGCCCCGGCCAAGTTCACCGGTTCGGAGGTCAAGTCCGCGGAAACCATCGAGAAGATCAGGGTTGCGGGCAAGATCGCCGCCCAGGCGATCGTGGAGGTCGGAAAACACATCCGGCCGGGGGTGACCACGGACCAACTGGACAAGGTGGGGCACGAGTACCTACTGGACCACCATGCGTACCCGTCCACGTTGGGCTACCGCGGCTTTCCCAAATCACTGTGCTCCTCACTGAACGAGGTGATCTGCCACGGCATCCCCGATTCCACGGTGGTGCAGGACGGCGACATCCTCAACATCGACATCACGGCCTTCATCAACGGCGTGCACGGAGACACGAATTACACTTTCCTGGTTGGCGACGTGGACGAAGAGTCCCGTTTGCTGGTTGAGCGTACGCAGGAGTCGCTCAACCGGGCCATCAAGGCCGTGGCCCCGGGCCGCGAAATCAATGTCATCGGCCGCGCCATCGAATCGTATGCCAAGCGATTCGGCTACGGCGTGGTCCGGGACTTCACCGGTCACGGCGTCGGAGAGGCCTTTCACACGGGCCTCATCATTCCGCACTACGATGCCGCTCCGGCGTACAACACGGTGATCGAGACCGGCATGGTGTTCACCATCGAGCCCATGCTGACACTCGGCACCATCGAATGGGACATGTGGGCCGACGACTGGACCGTCGTCACCAGGGACCACAAACGTACGGCCCAATTCGAACACACCCTGCTGGTCACCGAGGCCGGCGCGGAAATCCTTACCCTTCCCTGAACCCTCCGGAAGGGGCACGCCGCCCTGTGGCTGCGCCATGTCCAACCCTCCTGCCATGAACGGAATTGAATTGTCCAAAAAGGATGAGAAGACCCACAAGAACGCTCCGCTGATCGGAATCGACATCGGCGGTACCGGTATCAAGGGCGGCATTGTCGACCTCAAGAAGGGCAAACTGATCGGCGACCGCTTCCGCGTTCCGACGCCACAGCCGGCCACACCCGAGGCAGTGGCCGAGGTCGTGGCCGAAATCGTGGAAGAACTTTCCAACCGTCCCGATGCGCCCGCGGCAGACTCTCCCATCGGCGTCACTTTTCCCGGCATTATCCAGCACGGTGTGGTCCACTCGGCCGCCAACGTGGACAAATCCTGGCTGGACACCGACATTGACAAGAAGTTCACGGAACGGCTTGGCCGTCCGGTCGAGGTCATCAACGACGCCGACGCTGCCGGCCTCGCCGAGGCACGCTACGGCGCAGGCGAAGGCGTTGACGGTACTGTCCTGGTCATCACCCTCGGTACGGGCATCGGCTCGGCATTCATCTTCAACGGCCAATTGGTTCCCAATGCCGAACTTGGGCACCTGGAAGTGGATGGCTTCGACGCTGAAACGAAGGCCTCGGCAGTGGCCCGCGAACGGGATGGCCTGAGCTGGGATGAATACGGGGTGCTCCTGAACCGCTACCTGCAGCACGTCGAATTCTTGTTCTCGCCTGAGCTCTTCATCATCGGCGGTGGCATCTCCAAGCGATCCGACGAGTACTTCCCGCACTTGGAACTGCGCACGGAGATTGTCACGGCAAAGTTGAAGAATGATGCCGGGATCGTGGGCGCGGCCCTCGAAGTGGCCCTCCATCACAAGCTGGCCAAATAGCAGACCAGCGTTTCGACGCCAGACCGGGCCGCTCTTGGTCCGGGAATGGTGCCGGTGGTGGCTGCGGCTTCCCCTCCGCTGCCACCACCGGAGTCAGAGTTGGCTCTTCTCGGAGCCTTTGGTTCCTTTGGTGGACGGCTTCACGTGCGCCTCAGCTTCATGGCGAAGCAAGGAGATGGCCGATTCGAAATCTTCGAGGGACTCGAAGGCCTGGTACACGCTCGCGAACCTGAGGTAGGCCACTTCGTCCAGCTTGCGCAGCGGCCCCAGAATGGCCAGGCCAACCTCGTGGGCATCAATCTCGGCCGCACCCGACGAGCGGATGTTCTCTTCGACCTCCTGCGCCAGCATGGCGAGGTCGTCCTCGGTGACAGGGCGCCCTTGGCAGGCCTTGCGGACACCACTGATCACCTTGATGCGGCTGAACGGTTCACCGACTCCCGAACGCTTGATCACGGACAAGCTGGTGGTTTCCACTGTGGTGAAGCGCCGGCCGCATTCCGGGCATTGGCGCCTGCGGCGGATCGATGAGCCGTCGTCAGCCATGCGGCTGTCCACCACGCGGGAATCAGGATTCCGGCAGAACGGACAATACACGTTGGGCCTCCCTGATGGTTTCCGTTGCCTGACACCCGGCGCGGGAACGCAAAAGGTGCCGGAAGATTCACTTCCGGCACCAGTTTACGTTCGGGCGCCAGCTAATGACAAGCGTGTAATTACTATATGTAGTGGTGGCTACCCGCATATGTAGTGGTTGGGGCTTAGGCGAAGCGGATCTTCACCGCGTCACCGTGCCCCGGGAGATCCTCCGCGCCGGACAGGCTGACGATGTGGCTGCTGACCTGTTCCAGGGCCGACCGGTCGTAGTTGATGACCTGGACAGCCCGCAGGAAGGTGGTCACATTGAGCCCCGAGGAAAAAGCTGCGGTGCCACTGGTAGGCAGCACGTGGTTGGAGCCTGCGCAATAGTCCCCCAGGCTCACAGGGCTATAGTCGCCCACGAAGATGGCGCCGGCGTTGCGGATGCGCCCCGCAACGGCGGACGCATCCGCCGTCATGATTTCCAGATGTTCCGCCGCGTAGGCGTTGCACACGGCGATTCCCTGTTCCAGGTCATCAACCAACACCACACCGGACTGCGGCCCCGAAAGAGCCTCGAACACCCGGGCGCTGTGCTTGGTCGCTGCAGCCTGGCGGCCCAGTTCAAGCACGACGGCGTCGGCCAGTTCCGGGGAGTCAGTCACCAAGACGGACGCCGCTTTGGGGTCGTGCTCGGCTTGGCTCAGGAGGTCCGCCGCCACCAGCGGCGGCTGGGCGCTAGAATCGGCAAGGATGGCAATTTCGGTGGTGCCGGCCTCGGAATCGATGCCCACCACACCCTTGACCAGGCGCTTGGCAGTGGCCACGAAGATGTTTCCAGGACCGGTCACAACGTCGACGGGCTCAATAGGTTGTTCCGCCCCGTCGCCCGGGATGCCGTACGCAAATGAAACGATTGCCTGGGCTCCACCGATTGCATACACCTCCTCAATGCCGAGCAGGGATGCAGCAGCCAGGATGGTGGGGTGCGGGAGGCCGCCGAAGTCCTTCTGGGGCGGCGATGCCAAGGCAATCGACTGCACGCCTGCAGCAACCGCCGGGACGACGTTCATGATCACGGACGAGGCCAGCGGGGCCAAACCGCCCGGCACGTAGAGCCCCACCCTGCCCACCGGAATCCAGTTCTGGCTGACCACCGCGCCATCGGCCAGGCTCACGTCCACGTTGGCCGGCCGCTGGCGCTCGGCAAACTGGCGGGCCCGGTTGATGGACTCTTCCAAGGCAGCGCGGACAGCGGGATCGAGCTCCGCCAGGGCCTTGGCAATGGCCTCTGCCGGAACCCGCGGGTGCGACTGCTCAACGCCGTCGAAATTCCGTGCGAGGTCGCCCAGTGCGGCGAAGCCGCGGCGGCGCACATCCGCGATGATGTCCAGGACCTTGTGCTCCGCGTCTGCCAACGTCTGGTGCTGCGCCCGCGGAACAGCGGCCCGCAACTCCGCAAGGGAGAGCCGGCGGCCGCGGAAGTCGATGGTGCGGAAGTTCAGGGAATCAGTGGCGGGGGAAGCAGTATCCGAAGGAGTGGTCACCCGCCTATTTTACGGGCTTCCCGGAAAGAACCCCGAACAAGGCCAGGACAAACGTCATGAAGGCGGTGGCTCCGGGCCACAACAGGAGGACCGCATACGAACGGAGGGTGAAGCCGTACTCAGGGCCAAGCGAAGGATCCGGCGCCATGCCCCAGAGCATTGCCGCAAGAAGTCCTGCCAACCATGACAGGCCAGCGCCGATCGCTCCTCCTGCCAAGGCAAAGCCCAGGCGTCGGCCAGCCCCGTTTCTCTGCAGTTTGCCATCCAGCACCAATCCCACAGCGCAGCCCGCGATAAGCATCAGGGCGGCAAGGACGAGGTCCCTGGGCAGCCAGGAATCGGGATTCGAGGGATTGGCCAACGCGGGATTGCCGGACAAGATGTTCAACCCACCCGGAGCCATTACCCACCACAAGAGGCCCAGGACAACGCCCGAGAGGCCGGGAACGGCAAGCCACAACAGCTCCTTGGCCTGCATTGGGGGGCGAGTGGGGGCTGCTTCTGGGGCGGCAGCAACGTGGACTGCGGGCTCGGTCATGCAACTCACATTAACAAAGGTTCATGCTGGCTCATGAAAAAGGTCACCACGGCCCCTCCGGGGAATACCCTGATGGGAGATGCCCGCCCAGCACCAGCGCAGGAGACAAGACCAACGTGGGAAGTGCAACACCCGGTTTCGAACAGACCTTCAGGGAAATGTTCCGCCGCCATGCCGCCGGAGTGGCCATTATTACGGCAAATCTCGACGGAAGGCCCTTCGGCTTTACGGCAACCTCCGTGGCGTCGTTGTCTGCCGAACCGCCGCGCTTCACGTTCAACATGGCCCGAAGCTCCAGCTCATGGCCGGCAGTGGCAAACGCCAATTACATAGGCGTCCACATGCTGGGCCTGGAAAACCAAGCCCTGGCCGACCGCTTCGCCCGCACCCGGGACCGGTTCGAAGGCGACCACTGGGAACCGGGCCCCCACGAAGTCCCCATCCTGAAGGACGTCACGGGATGGCTCGTGGGAAAGATCCAGATGCGGCTCTCCTTCGAGAACAACGCCGTGGTTGTCGTGGAGGTGGTGGACGGCCAGGTGGGCGATGACGGCACTCCCCTGCTTTACCACAGCGGCAGTTACAGCAAGCCAGCACCCCTGGACTACGAAATCTAGGCCCCGGCCACGCCTAGTTGTCCAGGCAGGCCGGCCCCAGGAGGACCTTCAGGTCCCCAAAGAGGGATGGACTGGGGTTGACCCGCAAGTGGACAGGGAGTCCCATGACTTCCACCTTGGTGTCGCCCATCAGTTTGAGCCTGACTTCCGAGTTCCCCCTGTGGGTCCTGAGGACATCACGCAGGTCCGTCACCACCGTCTCCGTAGCCTTGAACGTCGGAATGGTGATGACCACGGGTCCGTTGACACTCTCGCTCAGGTCCGGCACGGAGAGTTCCATGCAGTTCAGTGTGACCGCACCGTCGTCGCGGCGCTGGAGCCTTCCCTTGACCACCACGATCAGGTCCTCGGCCAGCACCGAAGCGATGGGCCCGTAGACCTGCCCGAAGAACATCACTTCCATCGAGCCGCCAAGGTCCTCGATTTCTGCACGGGCGTACGCGTTGCCACTGGCTTTGGCAATGCGCCGGCTGAGCGAGGTGATCATGCCCGCGATGGTGACAATGGCGCCGTCGTGCGGTCCGTCCTCGGCAATGATGGACGTAATGGACATTTCCGCGTGCTGGCTGAGAACGCCTTCCAGCCCCTGCAACGGGTGGTCCGAAACGTAAAGTCCCAGCATGTCGCGTTCGAAGGAGAGTTTGTCCTTCTTCTCCCATTCGGGAAGATCCGGTATCTCCGTGCTGAGCGAAGCTTCCGGCTCCTGGTCCTCGAACCCGGCAAAAAGGTCGAATTGGCCGATCGCTTCGTTGCGTTTGAGCGTGATGACGGAGTCGATGGCCTCTTCATGGATCATGGCCAGGGCACGACGGTGGTGTCCGAGGGAGTCGAACGCCCCGGCTTTGATCAGGGATTCGATGGTCCGCTTGTTGCACACAATCGCTGGGACCTTCATCAGGAAGTCCTTGAACGAGGTGTACGCGCCCTCCGTGGCCCGGGCCGAAACCATGGCGTCCACGACGTTGACGCCCACGTTGCGGATGGCGCCCATTCCGAAGCGGATGTCCTGGCCCACTGGGGTGAAGTTCAGCGACGACTCGTTGACATCCGGCGGCAGCACCGTGATGCCCATGCGGCGGCATTCGTTGAGGTAGATGGCCGACTTGTCCTTGTCGTCACCCACGGAGGTCAACAGGGCGGCCATGTACTCGGGCGCGTAATGGGCCTTCAGGTACGCCGTCCAGTAGGAGATGACACCGTACGCGGCCGAGTGGGCCTTGTTGAAGGCGTAGTCCGAGAAGGGAAGGAGGATGTCCCAAAGAGTCTTGACAGCCTCCTGCGAGTAGCCGTTGTCCTGCATGCCTTGCGAGAAGCCGGCGAACTGCTTGTCCAGTTCGGACTTCTTCTTCTTGCCCATGGCACGGCGCAGGATGTCTGCTTGGCCCAGGGAGTAGCCTGCCAGCTTCTGGGCCACGGCCATGACCTGTTCCTGGTAGACAATCAGGCCGAAGGTGCCACCAAGGATGTCCTGCAGCGGCTCTGCCAGTTCCGGGTGGATGGGGATGACATCCTGGATGCCGTTCTTGCGGAGCGCATAGTCCGTGTGGGCGTTGGCGCCCATGGGACCGGGCCGATACAGCGCGAGCACGGCGGAGATGTCTTCGAAGTTGTCAGGCTTCATCAGCTTGAGCAGCGAACGCATGGGACCGCCGTCGAGCTGGAACACGCCCAAGGTATCGCCGCGCGCCAGGAGCTCATAGGATGCCGCGTCGTCGAGTTCGAGGTTTTCGAGGTCCAGGTCGATGTCCCGGTTCATCTTGATGTTCTCGAGGGCATCCGAAATGATCGTCAGGTTTCGAAGACCCAGGAAGTCCATCTTGATCAGGCCAAGGCCTTCGGACGTCGGATAGTCGAACTGGGTAATGACCTGGCCGTCCTGGAAACGGCGCATGATGGGAATCACGTCGATGATCGGGTCCGAGGACATGATGACGCCGGCTGCGTGGACGCCCCACTGACGCTTCAGTCCTTCAATGCCCAAGGCCGTTTCGAAGACCTTGGCGGCCTCGGGATCGGTGGCGACGAGCTGGCGGAAGTCGCCCGCTTCACTGTACCGCTTCGCCTCAGGGTTTTGGATGTCGGCCAGCGGGATGTCCTTGGCCATGACGGCAGGCGGAAGCGCCTTGGTCAATTGCTCACCCATGCTGAAGGGGTAGCCGAGCACGCGCGAAGAGTCCTTCAACGCCTGCTTGGTCTTGATGGTGCCGTACGTGACGATCATGGCCACGCGCTCGTCGCCGTACTTCCTGGTCACGTAATCGATGACTTCCGAACGGCGCCGATCATCGAAGTCGACGTCGAAGTCGGGCATGGACACGCGGTCAGGGTTGAGGAACCGTTCGAAGATCAGGCCGTGCCGCAGCGGGTCCAGGTCCGTAATACGCATGGCGTAGGCCACCATGGAGCCGGCGCCGGAACCACGGCCGGGACCCACGCGGATTCCGTTGTTCTTGGCCCAGTTGATGAAGTCGGCAACCACCAGGAAGTATCCCGGGAAGCCCATGGACGTAATGACTTCGAGCTCATAGTCGGCCTGCTTGCGGACGTTGTCCGGTATGCCCTGCGGGTAACGGTAAGCGAGGCCCTTGTCCACCTCCTTCACCAGCCAGGACGTCTCGTCTTCGCCCGGAGGGCAGGGGAACCGCGGCATGAAGTTGGCGTCCGTGTTGAAGGACACGTCGCAACGCTCGGCGATCAGGAGGGTGTTGTCGCACGCCTCGGGGTGGTCGCGGAAGAGCTCGCGCATCTCCTGCGGCGACTTCAGGTAGTAGCCGCTCCCGGAGAAGGCGAACCTGGAGCCGCCGTTGTCGTACGTGGGCTCCAGGAGCGTGGAACCCGACTGGATGGCGAGCAGTGCCTCATGGGCTTTGGCATCGTGTTCGTGGGTGTAGTGAAGGTCGTTGGTGGCAACCAGCGGCAGCTTCAGTTCCTTCGCCAGGCGGAGGAGGTCCCCGGTGACCCGGCGCTCGATGTCCAGGCCATGGTCCATCAGCTCGCAAAAGTAGTTCTCGGCCCCGAAGATGTCACGGAACTCCGCGGCGGCCTCAACCGCTTCGCGGTACTGGCCAAGGCGCAGCCGGGTCTGGACCTCACCTGACGGGCAGCCCGTCGTGGCAATGAGTCCTTCCGAATAGGTGTTCAGGAGTTCGCGGTCCAGCCGGGGCCACTTGCCGAACACGGAGTCCAGCGAGGCAATGGAGGAAGCCCGGAACAGGTTCCGCATGCCAACGTTGTTGTAGCTCAGCAGGGTCATGTGCGTATAGGAGCCACCACCGGAGACATCGTCCTTGCGCTGGCTCTCCTCGCCCCAACGGACGCGTTCCTTGTCTCCGCGCGCAGTTCCCGGCGTCACATAGGCTTCAACGCCGATGATCGGCTTAATGCCCTTGTCCGTGGCTTTGCGCCAAAAATCGAAGGCCCCGAAGAGGTAACCGTGGTCCGTCGTCGCCAGGGCAGGCATGCCCAACCGTTCCGTTTCATCGAACAGCTCACCCAGCCGGGCTGCTCCATCCAGCATGGAGTATTCGGTATGGGTATGCAGGTGGACGAACGAATCATTGCTGGAAGTCACCCGGACAGTCTACCGTCCAAGCACGGGCATCACCGGGAGGCAGGGTCGGACCGGGCGCGCAGCCGGACGCTCAGGCAGCGCCGCTGGCCAGCAGGTCCAGGGCGTACTGCAGGTCCGCAGGATAGTCGCTGGTAACCACTGTCCATTCCCCTGTACGGGGATGCGTGAAGCCCAATTGACGGGCGTGCAGCCATTGCCTGGTCAGGCCAAGGGTGGCAGCCAGCCGCGGATCTGCTCCGTAGGTGAGGTCGCCCGCGCAAGGATGCCGGAGGGCGGAAAAGTGCACGCGGATCTGATGGGTTCGGCCCGTTTCCAGGTGGACTTCCACCAGAGTGGCCTTGCCGAACGCTTCAAGCACCTCGTAGTGGGTCACGGAGGGCCGGCCGTCCTCCACCACGGCAAAACGCCAGTCGTGCCCAGGGTGCCGGCCGATCGGAGCATCGATGGTGCCCTCCAGCGGATCCGGAAGGCCCTGGACCACGGCGTGATAGACCTTGTCCACTGTGCGTTCCTTGAAGGCCCGCTTCAGCAGCGCGTAAGCATGCTCTGTCTTGGCGACAACCATGACGCCTGAAGTACCGACGTCGAGCCTGTGGACAATACCCGCCCGCTCCGGTGCCCCCGACGTGGAAATCCGATAGCCGGCGCCGGCCAGTCCCCCTACCACTGTGGGGCCCACCCACCCGGGTGAGGGATGCGCAGCAACCCCCACCGGCTTGTCGATGACGACGAAATCCTCGTCATCCAGCAGGATCTTCAGGCCTTCCACAACTTCCTCCACCACTTCCAGGGGATCCCGGCGCTCCGGAACCACTACATCCAGCACAGCGCCGGCAACCAGCTTTGCGGACTTGCCCAGCGCCGTTCCGCCACTGGTGACATGTCCTTCGGCTATCAGGAGGGCTGCGGCGGAACGGGAAATGTCCAACAGCCTGGCCAGGCCGGCGTCCGCCCTGGCGCCAGCCAGTTCTTCCGGCACAACCACCGAGTCACTCACCGGCAGGCTCCCCCGTCCCGCCCTTGGCGGGCTTTGGCTCGGCAACGTGCCGCTTGCCATCCATGCCGATTCCCCGCAAGGTCAGGAGGCAGATAATGACGACACCGGAGACCACCGCGGAGTCGGCAATGTTGAAGATCGCAAAATTCGGCAGTTGGATAAAGTCCACCACGTGCCCCATGGCGAACGATGGTTCACGGAAAAGGCGGTCGGTGAGGTTCCCCAACGCGCCACCAAGGAGCAGTCCGAGGGACAGCGCCCACCACGCCGACCCCAGCTTGCGGAGCTGGAACAGGATGGCCACGGAGACCACGGCCATGACGATCGTGAAGATCCAGGTGACGTTCTCGCCAATGGAGAAGGCGGCTCCCGAGTTCCTGATGTAGTACCAGTGCAGGAGGGGCGGAAGCACGGGAATCCGCTCGCCCTCGGTCATGGTGCTGGTGACCCAGAGCTTGGTGAGCTGGTCAAAGGTGTAGGCAAACGCTGCACAGCCCGCAAAGAGCCAGAGCATGGCGGGGCGCCACTTGCGCTGGACAGAAGGAGCCGGCTGCGATGCGCCGTCAGTGATGTCGTCGGTCATAAGGCTTTCATTCGTGAACCATGCGGGAGCTGCCAAGGCCTTAACAGCAAAAGCCGGTGGCCGAGGAGTCCTCAGCCACCGGCTTTCAGAATACTTGCTAAACGTCAGCGGTTGCTTCGCCAACCTCAGGGGCGGCGACGGAACCACGGGCGTCGAGGTCGCGCAGCTGGCCCTCGATGTAGGCCTTCAGGCGGGAGCGGTAGTCGCGCTCGAAGCCACGGAGCTGCTCAACCTTGCGCTCAAGCACAGAGCGCTGCTGCTCGAGGGCGCCGAGGATCTTGCGGGACTTCTCCTGTGCGTCGTTGACCAAGCTGGAGGCCTCGATCTGGGCCTCGGCAATGATCTTGTCCTTCTGCTGGGCACCGTCCGCCACGTGCTTGTCGTGCATCTGCTGTGCCATGGCCAGCAGGCCTGCAGCAGACTCCGCCGAGGCAGTGTGGGTGTTTGCGGCGGGAGCCGGGGCCTTGGCAGCTTCAGCGGCCGCAGCGGCGGCGGCAGCCTGCTCTGCTTCCTTCTTCTTGGCGGCTTCGGCAGCCTTGGCTTCCGCCTCAGCCTTCGCTTCTGCTTCCTTGTCCGCCTTGGCCGGAGCCGGAACCTTCTCGACGACCGGGGCCGCTGCAGTTGCCGCAGGCGTGGCCGAACCAGCTTCGCCGAGCTTCTTGCGGAGCTCGTCGTTCTCCTGGTTCAGGCGACGCAGTTCAACCACGATCTCGTCGAGGAAGTCATCCACCTCGTCCTGGTCGTAGCCTTCGCGGAACTTAGTCGGCTGAAAGCGCTTGTTGACAACGTCTTCTGGCGTCAAAGCCATCTGGTCACCTCGTTGGTCTAGTTAGTCAGTAGGCCTTCCGGCCGTTCAAAACTACGGTACCTAAATATCATCTTGTTCCTCCAATTCAACACCATCGTGTTGATTTGGCGAATTTACGGGCCGGTTCCATTAGGACATACGGCTCCGCTTGCTGCTAGGCCAGGCCGTTGGTCACCGCCATGGCGATGCTAACGGCGATTATCAGGATCAGGAACCCCAAGTCCAGCGAGATTCCACCAAGTTGCAAGGGAGGGATGAGCCTCCTCAAGCGCTTCAGCGGCGGGTCCGTCACGGAATACACCACATGCGCTGTTACCAAAGCCACACCACGGGGCCGCCACTGACGGGCGAACATCTGCACCCATTCAAAGATCAACCTGATGATCAGAGCAATGAAAAACAGCAACAACACAATATAGATAAGGCCGAAAACAATGCCCACGAGTTAGCTCAGATCTCCCACTTGTTCCGGAATGCCGATCGGTCCCTACTATTGCAACACAGATGCCAGGCGGGATGACCCGCCTGGCATCTAAAAATAAAGATCGTTCTCAGCTCTGGTTGAAGAAGCTCGCCTGCGATTCGCTGGCCTTCTTGTCATCGCCGATGACTTCCACATACGACGGCGAGAGGAGGAACACCTTGTTGGTGACCCGCTCGATGCTGCCATGCAAGCCAAACACCAGACCGGCGGAGAAGTCGACCAGCCGCTTGGCGTCCGCCTCCCCCATGTCAGTGACGTTCATGATGACAGGGATGCCATCCCTGAAGCTCTCACCAATGAGCTTGGCGTCATTGTAGGAACGGGGATGGACGGTGGTGATCTGCCTCAAGCCGGAGGCATCTTCGCGGCTGGAGGCCGCACGCTTGATGGGTGTCACGGGTGCGCGGTATTCCTCTTCGGCGTCAACTGTGGGCATTTCACGGACAACTTCCCGGACCGGGGCAGGAGCTCGGCGCTCTTCCCGTTCCTGCGGCTGGGGGCGTTCTTCTTCGTGGTGCGCGACGGCCTGCTCAGATTCGTAGTGTTCATCGCCGTCGGCGAGCCCAAGATAGATCATTGTCTTGCGCAGAGCGCCAGCCATGGTGCACTCCTATCGTTTCTGCAGTAGGCGGGCCGCCATGACCTGACGTAGTTGGAACCCCGGCCCGTCATTCCAATACTTTGACGCTACCCCACGGCTGGACGTGAACCGAGAATATCGGAGCCTATTCTCAGGTGTGTCGC
Source organism: Paenarthrobacter sp. NPDC018779 (assembly GCF_044391085.1). Taxonomy (NCBI): domain Bacteria; kingdom Bacillati; phylum Actinomycetota; class Actinomycetes; order Micrococcales; family Micrococcaceae; genus Paenarthrobacter; species Paenarthrobacter sp. NPDC018779. The sequence continues at coordinate 326,519 of NZ_JBIRZS010000003.1, forward strand.
TCCGAATTTGATGGCGGATTCAAGATCCTGGCTCATCCCCGCCGAGATCGCTGCCGCTTTCGGATGCTGGGCCCTCAGTTGGGCCGAGATTGCTGCCAGCCTTTCGAACGCCGGTTCGGGTTCCGCCCCCAGGGGCGCGACAGCCATGAGGCCGGCGAGCCTTAGTCCAGCGGACTGGCCAATGGCTTCCGCTATGGCATCTACGTCGCTTGGACGCGCGCCACCACGGTGGGCTCCGGCGTCGTCCTCAAGGCTGACTTGGATAAAGCACTCAAGGTCAGCCCGACCGGTAGCCTCCCGCTCCCTGGCAACCGCTTTTTCGAGGGCGGACACCAACTGGATCCGGTCAATGGACTGGACGGAGCTTGCGTACTTGGCCACCGACTTGGCTTTGTTGCTTTGGAGTTGGCCAATGAAGTGCCAGTCAAGGTCCAGGTCAGTCAACTCAGCGGCCTTGGCAGAAGCTTCCTGGTCCCGGTTCTCACCAACATCCCGGACGCCGAGCGCCGCCAGCCTGCGGACATCCGCCGCCGGGTGGAACTTGGTGACCACGATCAACCGGGGCCGGTCTGTGCGTCCGGCTGCGGCGGTGGCTGCATCAATCCGTTGTGCCACCGACTCCAGGCGCCGGGCGAGGACCAAACTGCGGTCGTCAGGCGCGGAAGGCGGAACAGTGGCAGCGGGCTCAAAGCTTGTCATGGGTCCACACCAAACCTGCGAATCGACCGGTTCGGGAATCCCGCCGGTATGAGAAAAGGGCCTCGTTCTCCAAAGTGCACCCACCCGAGTACCTGACCACCACTCCAAGGTCCGCCAATTGCGCCCGGACAGCAGCAGGAAGGTCCAGGGCAGGGGTCCCCCAGGACGTTTCCGACCAACTGGCCGGCGCAAGCCGCCCAACGTCGGCGCGAAGGTCCTCCGGGACTTCATAGCATTTCCCACAAATCGACGGCCCCAACCAGGCTTCGATGGCGCGGGCACCGTTGCGGCGCATGTGCTCGACGGTGGCAGGCACAACGGCAGCGGCAACTCCAGGCCTTCCCGCGTGGGCAACAGCGAGCACAGGATCGTCCGAATCCGACTCACCCAGGAGTACGACCGGTACGCAGTCGGCAACCATGACCGCCAAGGGCTGTGCAGGCCCGGCCCCGGCTACCGATACCATGGCGTCGGCTGTGGGGCCGGGACCATAAGCCGTGACTACGGCGACGTCATTCCCATGCACCTGGTTCATGTACTGGAAGCGTGGTCCGCCCGGGTTGGCTGCTGCCTCCAGGCGGATCCGACGCTCTTCCACGTCTCCCGGATCATCCCCTACATGCAGTGCCAGGTTCCCGGCACCCACGTCCGTGAAGGCGACGGAGACACCGGGACGTACTTCATTGCGCCACCAAAACACCTGGCGTTGACTCCCGGTGCTTACTTAAGGAAGTCGGGAACGTCGAGGTCGTCCGAACGGTTGCCGGACAGGTCCGGTTCGACGACGGCCGGAAGGTCCACGTCGAAGCCCGAATCGGCAGGCAGGGCCGCGGGACGCTGCTGTCCCCAGTTGCTGAGGCTTGCAGCACCAACTCCGGCCGTGGCGTGCTGTGGTGCTGCCGCGCTGGCCGGGGCCGCCGAAGGTGCAGCCGGACGGTCGGCCGGCACCGGGTTCTGTGCGGGCCGAGACTGGTCCATGGACGGCGAGGTAGCCTTCACGTCGTCGAAGCCGGCAGCAATGACGGTAACCCGGGCTTCGTCGCCCAGGGCGTCGTCGATCACGGCACCGAAGATGATGTTCGCCTCCGGGTGGGCCACTTCCTGGACCAACCGGGCGGCCTCGTTGATTTCGAAGAGGCCGAGGTCCGAGCCACCCTGGATGGACAGCAGGACGCCGTGGGCACCGTCGATGGAGGCCTCAAGGAGCGGCGAGGCGATGGCAAGCTCCGCTGCCTTGACTGCCCGGTCTTCGCCGCGGGCGGAGCCAATGCCCATGAGGGCCGAACCCGCACCCTGCATCACGGACTTCACGTCGGCGAAGTCAAGGTTGATCAAGCCGGGAGTGGTGATGAGGTCAGTGATGCCCTGGACACCCGAAAGGAGCACCTGGTCAGCTGAGCGGAAAGCGTCCAGGACGGAGACGTTGCGGTCGCTGATGGAGAGGAGCCGGTCGTTGGGGATGACGATCAAGGTGTCGACTTCATCGCGCAAGGCATCGATACCGGCCTCGGCAGAACCTGCACGGCGGCGGCCTTCGAACGTGAACGGGCGGGTAACAACGCCGATGGTCAGGGCGCCAAGCGAACGGGCGATGCGGGCCACCACGGGGGCGCCGCCAGTGCCGGTCCCGCCGCCTTCGCCCGCCGTGACGAAGACCATGTCTGCGCCGCGAAGGACCTCTTCGATCTCGTCGGCGTGATCCTCGGCGGCCTGCTTGCCAACCTCAGGGTTGGCACCTGCGCCGAGGCCACGGGTGAGTTCGCGTCCAACGTCAAGCTTGACGTCGGCATCGCTCATGAGCAGCGCCTGCGCGTCAGTGTTGATGGCGATGAACTCGACCCCGCGAAGGCCCACTTCGATCATCCGGTTGACTGCATTCACGCCACCGCCGCCGATGCCGACGACCTTGATGACGGCCAAGTAATTCTGCGGTGCTGCCACGTTTCGTGCCCCTTGCTTGTGTCCTATTGCGAAACTGATCGAGTCCAACGTGAATCCTTGGACCTTAACCCTCTAGTTGAAGGTTATAGTTATGTCAAGTAACTCTACAGCGACGGTATTTGCTCTGCTTCACTCATGCAATGACCGCTTGCGCGTGTCGCTTGATTCAGCAGAAATAAGGCCCTTCCGGCCGCTGGGTTACTTTGTGAAACAGCTATTTTGTGAACGGGTGCCGCGGCACGCTGACGTCATAGACGCTCACGGGCACCTTGGGATCGGGCGGCATCTTCAACAAAGCCTCAAGCGCCTTCGCCTTCAGTTCCCTGTCCTCGGCATTGCCCCACACTACCGTCTTTCCGTCCACCAATTTTAGCTCCACCGCGTCCGGCGAAGCAGCCGATGCCGTGGACATTTTGGCCAGCACATCTGCCGGCAGAGTGTTCAGGACGGCGGCGATCGATTTGAAGAGAGCCGTGTTGCCGGCCCCGGCACCCGCATCAATCAGTGGGAGCGCGACCGCCGACTGGTCCTGCGTGGCTCCGAGCTGCACGCCGTCCACGTCGACCAGGACGAAAGATTCCCCCTGTTTCAACAGGGCCACCGGTACACGCTCTTCCACGTGCACCAGGAGTTCGGACGGGGGCCGGGCCTCGATGGTGGCCGAACGCACCTGCACCAACGGCTTGAGCAGTTCGCCCACTTCCTGCTCGGTGACCTGGGGAAGCGGTTTGCCCTGGACCTTGGCCAGCGCAGTCCGAACCGCATCCGGCGTCAGGAGCTTGGTCCCGTCCACCGTGATGGTCCGGACTGCCAAGGCCGGCGAGAAGACGGCGCCACCAACCACCAAGGCAACAATGGCCAGGACCCCCAAAAGGGTCCAGAGGACGTGGCGCCTGACCCGCCGGCGCTTCGGTTCCGGAAAGGCAATGACGTTTCCCGGCTCGGCCATCTGGCCGGATGCCGGGCCCGCCTTGTCACCGCGTTTGCCGCTCCGAACAGCTTTGCCCTTCGGGGAGGTCTTCGGGGCCGGCGCGGCTTTTCCAGTGGCAGCACTCACCGCAGGCTCCACTGCGCGCTCGGCACTGATGACGCCCGGGTCCTGCTGCCCGGTGGCCGGAGATCCCGGTGCAGCGCGCTGGGCGTCGCTTCCGGGTTTGAAAGTTGGCCTGCGGGTACTAGCCATCCAGTGCCTCCACGATCGCGGGTCCGTAGGAGGTAACGTCCCCCGCCCCCACTGTCAGGACAACATCCCCGTCCCCTGCGCCCGAAACGAGGGCAGAGACGGCATCGGCCGCCGCCACCAGGCGGCCGCTCGAGAGCTTGTCCGCGATGAGCGCGCTCGTCACACCGGGAATCGGATCTTCGCGGGCAGGGTAGATGTCCAACACCAGGGCGGTGTCCGCCAGGTCCAGGGCTCCGGCAAAATCGGCAGCGAATTCCCGGGTCCTGGAGAACAGGTGCGGTTGGAACAGGACATGCACTTTGTTGTTACCGGCTACGGACCTTGCAGCCGACAGGGCCGCTCGGACCTCGGTCGGGTGGTGTGCATAGTCATCGTAGACCCGCACTCCCCTGCCCTCTCCTTTGAATTCGAAGCGCCGCGAGGCACCCGTGAAGTGCCCCAGGGCAGCAGCAGCGGCCGCCGGCTCCACACCAAGTTCGAGCGCGACACCAAAGGCTGCGGCCGCATTCAGGGCGTTGTGCCGGCCAGGCACCTGCAGGTGCACTCCGTGGCTGGCACCGTCGACGGCGATCGAAACGTTTCCGGTTCCGTCGTCCTTAAGGCGGATACCGGCGTCGTCCGCTGTTCCGTAAGTAAGTACCCGGGTGGTTCCGCTGGCGGCGGTACGTTCGGCAAGTGCCTTGGCGCCGGGATCGTCCGCGCAGGCCAGCAGGAGGCCTTCCGGCGGCAAGAGCGCGGCAAAAGCGTCAAAGGAAGCGAAGACGGCCTCCGCCGTTCCGTAGTGGTCCAGGTGGTCCGCCTCGACGTTGGTCACGACGGCGATCAGGGGGCGGTAGTTCAGGAAGGAACCATCCGATTCGTCGGCCTCGGCCACGAAGATGTCCGAAGAGCCACGCGCGGCGTTGACCCCGAGGGACGGCACATTCGCGCCGATGGCGAATGTGGGGTCGAAACCAGCTTCCTTCAGCAAAACGGCAACCATGGAGGTGGTTGTCGATTTACCGTGCGTTCCGGCGACGGTCACTACCTTGTGGCCCGCCATCGTGGCAGCCAGCGCTTCCGAACGGTGAAGGACGGGAAGGCCCGCCTGCCGGGCAGCGGCGAGCTCCGGGTTGTCGTCGCGGATCGCGGAGCCGGCTACGACTGTCTGGGCATCGCCCACGTGGCCGGCCTCATAGCCCACGTTGATGCGCGCCCCCGCGGCCGCAAGGTCATGCATGACCGGGAGGTCCTTGGCATCGCTGCCACTCACGGGCACGCCACTGGCCACCATGATCCGGGCCACGGCAGACATGCCCACTCCGCCTATCCCGATGAAATGGACGCGGCCAAGGGACTCGAGTGCGTGGAGAGAGTGGGTCATGCGGCTACCGCTTCCAGGACAAGATCAGCCATGCGCTGATCGGCGTTTCTAATACCAAGGTGCTCCGAGGTCCGGGCCATGGTTTCCAATCGCTGCCGGTCGGACAGCAGGGGCACCAGCCGGGTCTCCAACCAGTGGGGAGTCAGTGCTTTGTCCTCGACGAGGAGCGCACCGCCCGCTTCCACCAAAGCTGCAGCGTTCAAGGCCTGCTCCCCGTTGCCGATCGGCAAAGGAACAAAGACAGCGGGTACTCCCACCGCCGCCACTTCGCTGACGGTCGCAGCTCCGGCCCGCGCCAGGAGCACGTCGGCGGCGGCGTAGACATTCTCCATCCCATCCACGTACTCGACTTGCCGGTATCCCTCGGCGGCGAGCAGGCCGCCGTCGGCGTCGTGGATGGCCTTCCCTGTTCCAGTGATGTGCAGCGTCTGGATTCCTGCTGCGGCGAATGCGGGGAGGGCGGCCGCCACGGAACGGTTGATGCTGGCTGCGCCCGACGATCCACCAGTAACGATGAGTGCCGGCCGGTCGGCATCCAGGCCGAGCAGTTCCTTGGCGGCAGGGGCTGCCGAGGCGCGGTCCAATCCTGATATGGCCCGGCGCATGGGCATGCCCACATGGCGGGCGCCCCGCAGCTTGGTTCCAGCGAAGGCCACCGCCACATGGTCGCTGAAACGGGCACCGACACGGTTGGCGAGCCCGGCCTTCATGTTGGCCTCGTGGATCACGATCGGGATGCGGCGTTTGCGGGCGGCCAGGTACATAGGTGTGCACACGTAGCCGCCCACGCCCACAAGCACGTCCGCCTTCGCGTCGTCGAGGATGCGGCCGGCCTGCCTGACGGCACCGGACAAGCGCCCGGGCAGCTTAAGCAGGTCCAAGGACGGACGACGGGGAAACGGCACCCGGTCAATGGTGGCCAGCTCGTAGCCCGCCGCCGGGATCAGCCGGGTTTCCATGCCCGACGGCGTACCTACCGCCAGGATCGCGGCGTCCTGGCGCTTGGCCTTGATGGCGTCCGCAATGGCAAGGAGCGGACTGATGTGTCCGGCTGTACCGCCTCCGGCGAGAACGACGGACAGCGGCCTGCTGGACCGGGGCGAGTCAGGAGTCATGAAGTACGGGTACGCTTTCGTGCGGATTTGGGTGTTCGTCGTGGCAGGAGGCGCGGCCTCTGCTGCGGGGGCAACTGACCACGGGCCAAGGACAACACTACGCCGACGCCGCACAGGGACATGACCAGCGCCGAGCCACCCGCAGAGATGAACGGCAGAGGGACACCGATCACAGGAAGCAGCTGCGTGACCACCGCCATGTTCATACTGGCCTGGCCGAGCAGCCACACCATGATGCCACCCGCGAGCGTGCGCTGGAACGGGTCGGTCTGGCGGACCACCACGCGGAAGATCGCGATGCCCAGGATAGCGAAAAGGACCAGCACCACAGTGGTCCCCACCAGCCCCAGTTCTTCGCCGATGATGGCAAAAATGAAGTCGTTGTGGGCTTCGGGGAGCCAGTTGTACTTCTGCCGGCTCTGGCCCAGGCCCAGCCCGGTCCAACTGCCTTGCGCAAGTCCGTACATGCCGTTGGTGGATTGGTAGCTGAAGTCCGAGTCCGCCGTACAGGAATCACCCGCGACTCCCAGCCAGGCTGTCACACGGCACATGCGGTTGGGGCTGATCACGGTCATCGCCGTGGCACCGATGGCACCGACGGCGCCCGCGATCGCCAGCATCCTGCCGGGAACGCCACCAAAGTAGAGTCCGGCCGCGATGATGGCCATGACCACTATCGCCGTGCCAAGGTCGTTGCCGATGAGGATCAAGCCAAGAACCAAACCGGCCCCCGGAACAACCGGGATGATGACGTGCAGCCAGCGGTCCAGGTACTTTTCCTTGCGCGCCAGAACCGCGGCGATCCACACGCACAGCACCAGTTTGGAAATTTCCGAGGGCTGGATGCTGATCCCACCGATGTCCAGCCAGTTCTGGTTACCCAGTGTGCTGCGCCCAAAGACCTGGACAGCGATCAGCAGGACCACGACCCCGCCGAGTCCCCACCACGACAGCTTCTTCATCCAGCTCACGTTGGTCCGGGAAATGACGTACATGGCCACCAGCCCCACAACGCCGAACATCGCCTGCTTCAAGGCATCGGCATACGGAGACTTGCCTTCCGAGATGGCTTCGACACTGGAGGCCGACAACACCATCATCACGCCGATTGCCGTCAACGCCATGGCACAGCCAAGAATGAGGTAGTACGTGGAGCTGTTGGGAGCCTTGCTCTTGCCTTCCAGGCCCTCCCAGAATTTCCGGAGGTGTCCGCGGAGTCCCGTGGATTGTTGGCCGGGAGCCCTGGGGGTCTTGGCTTTCCCGGTGCCGCCGGCGTCGCCGCGGCTACGGGTGGGCGTGCTGACCATTGCTACTCCTCGGTGGTCTGTGCCTGCCCTTCCACGAGCTCGCGGACTGCCTGGATGAAAGCATCGCCACGGTGAGCGTAGGAAGAGAACTGATCCATGGAGGCTGCGGCGGGTGCCATGAGGACGGTGTCCCCGGGCTGTGCCACACCCGCCGCCGATGCCACGGCCTGGGCCATGATGGTCTCACCAAAAATCGGTGAGGCGGCTGCGGTCTCCACCTTTTCAGTTTCGCCCTTCGGTTGCGCTATTACGGGGACATCGGGTGCGTGTCGCCTGAGGGAGCCTTCAAGCGCCTCCGTGTCCGTGCCAATCAGCACGACTGCCTTCAGGCGAGTTGCCTGATCCTTGACGAGGTCGTCGTAGTTGACTCCCTTGGACAGGCCGCCCGCAATCCAGACCACGTTGTGGAAAGCGGAGAGCGCCGCGGCGGCGGCATGAGGATTGGTGGCCTTGGAGTCGTTGATCCACAGGACATCGTTGTGTTTTGCAACGGCCTGGATCCGGTGCGCGCCCGGCAGGAAGTTGATCAGCCCTTGCTTGACCGCGGACGGCTCAACGCCATATGCACGGACCAGTGCGGCAGCTGCCAATGCATTGGCCACCATGTGGCGCGGAGCCACCGGCCCAAGGTCGGACATGGCAGCGAGTTCCGCGGCCGAGTCCTTCCGTTCCGGGATGAAAGCCCGGTCCACGAGAAGGCCCTCCACCACGCCCACCATGCTGATGGACGGCGTGTTGGTGGTGAACGCGACTGCCCGGCACCCCTCCACGACGTCGGCATTCTCCACCATGCGCTCGGTTTCGATTTGCTCGGCGTTGTAGATGGCGGCTATCCGGGTGTTCTCATACACCTTGGCCTTGTCCGCAAGGTAGGACTCGTAGGAACCATGCCAATCCACATGGTCCTCGGCGACGTTGAGGCAAACACTGGCCACAGGTGAGAGTGAGTGGCTCCAGTGCAGCTGGAAACTGGACAGTTCCACGGCAAAGGCGTCGTACTCCACGGGATCACGCAAGGCGTCCAGGATGGGCGTGCCCACGTTTCCCACGGCAATGGCCTTGAGCCCTGCGGCCTGCAGCATCGACTCGGTCATCCCCACCGTGGTGGTTTTGCCGTTGGTTCCCGTAATCGCGAGCCAGTCCGCCGTTTTCCGGCCCTCGCGCACCCGGAGGCGCCATGCCAGTTCCACATCGCCCCAGACCGGGATGTGTTTGCGTTTGGCTGCAGCCAACAATGCTTGGTCGGGCCGCCATCCCGGGGAGGTGACCACAAGCTCTGGCTTTTCACCGTCGATCAACGGCAGGACGCTGACGGCGTCTTCGCCCAGGAGCACGTCCACGGCCCCGACGATCTTCAGCGTATCGGCCTGTGCCTTGGCTTTCGCCGAAGTGGCGGCATCCACCACCACAACGCGGGCACCGAGTTCGATCAGCGTATCCGCAGCGGCGAATCCTGAAACGCCGATGCCGGTGACCACGACGCGAAGCCCGCTCCAGGCCGAATCCCAGGTGGTGAGGTCCTTGAGCCGCTCGTTGACCGCTTGCGTTGTTTCGGGGCTGTGGTTCACAGCAGCACCACCCATTCAGCGTAGAAAATACCCAGGCCTGCAGCGACGAACAGGCCGGCCAGGATCCAGAACCTGACCACCACCGTCACTTCCGCCCAGCCCTTGAGTTCAAAGTGGTGTTGCAGCGGTGCCATCTTGAAGACGCGTTTGCCACCGGACAACCTGAAGAAACCCACCTGGATGATCACGGACAGCGTGATCAGCACGAAGAGGCCGCCGATGAAAGCCAGGAGCAGTTCCGTGCGGGAGAGGATGGCGAAGCCGGCTACGGCACCACCGATCGCCAGCGAGCCGGTGTCCCCCATGAAGATCTTGGCGGGCGAGGTGTTCCACCACAGGAAACCCACCAGGGCCGCACTGAGGATCGCGGCAAGGAGGGCGAGGTCCATGGGGTCGCGCACCTGGTAGCAGCCGCTCCCTGCTTCCCGGGGGGACCCGCAGGCCTGGTTGTTCTGCCAGATACCCATGATGGTGTAGGCACCAAAGACCATGATGGACGCGCCAGCTGCGAGGCCATCGAGCCCGTCGGTGAGGTTCACGCCGTTGGTAGCGGCAGTGATGATCAGGTTGGACCAGATGATGAAGAGGATTGCACCCACCACTGAACCGGCGAAGGCAAGGTCCAGCCAGGGGATGTCACGCACCAGGGAAATCTGGGTGGAGGCCGGCCGGAGCCCGTCCTCGTTCGGGAACTGAAGCACCAGGATCGCGAAGATGATGCCGATGGCGGCCTGCAGGATCAGCTTGGCACGTGCGTTCAGTCCGAGGCTGCGTTTATTGGAGATCTTGATGAAGTCGTCCAGGAATCCCACGAAGCCCATGCCCACCATGAGGAACAGCAGAAGCAACCCCGACGCGGACGGTCCCGGTGACCGCGGGTTCATCAGCCACATGATCAGGTGCGTGACGAAGTAGCTCACCAGGACTGCCGCCACCACCACGGTGCCACCCATGGTGGGCGTACCGCGCTTTGTATGGTGCGAGGTTGGTCCGTCGTCGCGGATGAACTGGCCATAGCTCTTGGCCACCAGGAACCGGATGAACAGGGGCGTGCCTATGAGGGCCACCAAGAGGGCGACGCCGGCGCCGATCAAAAGTGCAATCACAGCAGCTCGTTCCCTTCGCTTGCGGCGTTGTTTGCCGCTTCTTCCCCGGTGGGCTCGGCCCGTGGGGGTAATGCTATCCGATCGCCCAAGTGCCGCAGCCCAACGCCGTTGGAGGACTTGAACAGGACGAGGTCGCCGGGTTGGAGTTCCCGTTGCAGCAGCTCGTAGGCTTCGTCCGCGGTTTCGGTGAACGAGCATTCGTCTCCCCAGGAGCCTTCCTGGATGGCGGAGACGTACAGGGCGCGGGCTTCGCGGCCCACCACTACCAGACGCGAGATGTTCAGCCGGACTACCTGCGTGCCAACGGCTGTGTGCTCGCGGATGGAGTCCTCCCCCAACTCGAGCATGGCACCCAGGACCGCCCAGGTGCGGCGTCCTTGGCCCAGGTCAGCCAGCGTCCGCAGGGCGGCACGCATGGACTCCGGGTTGGCGTTGTAGGCGTCGTTGATGATGGTGACGCCATCGGGACGTTCTGTCCGCTCCATCCGCCACCGGCTGGCGGCCGACTGTGAGCTGAGTGACGCCGCAATGTCGGCGGCCGGAATGCCCGCCGCAAATGCCGCGGACGCAGCGGCGAGGAGGTTGGTGATGTGGTGTCCACCGATGAGCTTGCTCCGCACCTCGACGGCCGGACCGCCGTCGGGCAGTACAAGCTGGAAGTCCGGGTGCCCCTCGGAATTCACCACCACGTTGCGGGCTTCCACTTCTTCAGTGGTGGCCGGCGAGGAGGTAAATCCCAGGACGTGGGCTTTGGTCCGTGAACGCATGGCGGCCACGCGGCCGTCATCGAGGTTGATGACGGCAGTGCCGTTCTCGCCGAGCGCCTCGACCAGTTCCCCCTTGGTCTTGGCGATGTTTTCGACGCCGCCGAACTCGCCGGCGTGGGCGGTACCCACTACCAGCACCACCCCGATGTCCGGCTTCACCATGTCAGCGAGGTACTTGATGTGGCCCAGGCCAGTGGCCCCCATCTCGATGACCAGGAACCGGGTGTCCGCCGTTGCGGTGAAGACAGTGAGCGGAACGCCCACCTCTCCGTTGTAGGAACCTTGCGGAGCCACCGTGGGCCCGGCCTGGGACAGGATGCCGGCCAGGAGGTCCTTGGTGGTGGTTTTTCCAGCTGAACCGGTGATTCCGATGACCGTGAAGTCCTCACCACGCCCGGCGCGTTCGGCCCGGATGCGGCGGACGGCTTCGGCAGCCAAGGCGCCCATGGCGAGCACGGCATCGTCAACCACGACGGCGGGATACGGCTTGCCGTCCGGTCCGGTGACTTCGCGTTCGCCAAGGACCAGGACGGCGCCGCGCTCAAACGCCGCGTTGACGAAGTCATGGCCGTCTGCGTGCTCTCCGGGCTTGGCAACATAGAGCGAACCCTGGGTTGCTTCCCTCGAATCGGTGACCACGGAAGCGGGCACGATGTCCCCGCTTCCGGTCAAGCGGCCATGGGTGATGTCGGCGATCTCCGCCGCAGTAAATGCAATCATCTCGGTTTAGGACTCTATCCGCTGGTCCGTTGAAACGCTGAATCCCTTGGATGTCAAGGCGTTCCGCAGTTCCACCCTGTCGTCGAGCGCCAGGTTGACACCCTTGACCTCTTGCCAGACCTCATGTCCCCGGCCGGCGACGAGAATGGTGTCCCGGGCCGTGGCCAGGTCCACGGCGAGCCGGATGGCGGCGTCGCGGGGGTAGGATTCGACGATTTCGCAGCTCAGGCCCTCTTTGTCCCGTGCTGCCTTGGCACCGGCAAGGACCTCGGCGCGGATGGCCGCGGGGTCTTCGTCGTGGGGATCGTCGTCGCTGATGATCACGATGTCAGCGAGTTGTGCCGCGATGGCGCCCATGGTGGGGCGCTTGCCCTGGTCGCGTTGTCCTGTGGCTCCAAAAACCACGATCACCCGGGACCCTTCTTCCGCTGACCGTACTGCCTTCAGGGCACGTGCCAAAGCATCGGGGTTGTGGGCAAAATCGACGACGGAAGCGGGCTCCGTTGCCACCAACTGCATGCGGCCCGGTACCGCCACGGTCAATGGATCCTGCTGGTCGAGGGCCTTTTGCAGGGTTTCCGTGTCCACTCCGGAAGCGGCGACCATGGCCGTGGCAAGGGCCGCGTTGGCCACGTTGAAATCGCCAGGGAGCCCCGTGTGGACCCGCAGGACACGGCCGTCCCGATGGCGAAGCTCGAATTCGCTCCCCAAACCACGGGCCGTCACGGACGCGACGCGCCAATCGGCGTCGAAGTCGTCCGATGCCGCCGCGAGGGTAGTGACCGGTATGTCCGCCATCTCCGCGAGTCGGCGGCCCCATTCGTCGTCCACCGTCACGACGGCCTGGCGCGCCCGGGCCGCGGTGAACAACTCGGCTTTGGTCCGGAAATATTCCTCCATGCTGCCGTGGAGGTCCAGGTGGTCCTGGGTGAGGTTGGTGAAGCCGGCCACGTCGAACATCACGCCATCCACCCGCTGGTAGGAGATGGCATGCGACGAGACCTCCATGGAAGCGGCGTCGAGGCCTTTTTCACGCATGAGGGAAAGCAGCCCGTGGACGTCCGTGGACTCCGGCGTGGTCAGGAGGCTGGGGATGGGTTCCCCGCCCGCCAGGATCTCGATGGTTCCAATGAGGCCCGGGACCTTGCCCAAAGCCCGCAGCAACGAGTTAATGAAATACGTCGTGGTTGTCTTGCCGTTGGTGCCCGTGACGCCGAACAGGGTGGGGTGCCCGCCCTCGTCCGGCTGGCTGCGGTAAATCAGGGCGGCCAGGCGTCCGACGACGGCCCTCGGCTGGTGGACCACCAGGACGGGAACGGGCAGCTCGCCCGCCAGCGCGAGTTGGCGCGCACCGGCGTCGTCAGTCACCACCGCGACCGCACCGGCTTGAACCGCCTGGTCCACGAAGTCGGCACCGTGGCGGCTGGCCCCCGGGAGGGCCATGTACAGGTCTCCCGCTTCGATCGCACGGGAGTTCAGGGAAATGCCCGTCACTCCCCCACCCTCGGTGGCCTCGGGTGCCGTGATCCCAAGAGCTTCGGCAATGACCTCGAGGGGCACGGAAGCAACGGATGCGGGGCGGAACGCGGACCCGGCCTCCGGCGTGGCGGTGGAAGCTGCCTCATTTTGCTCTGACACGTGGTTCTCCATTGGTGCTCAGTGGAACGACCGGCGGGCTGCCAAGGGCACCGGACCGGTCGTGCTGGATCGAAACTTGGGGCCGAAACAGGCGCCCAAGAAGCTTACTTGACGAACTGCGGCAAGTGCGCGGGCGTTCCTGTGGACGGAGCCACGTTGTAGGTCCTCAGCACCTGCGACATGACCGAGCGGAAGACCGGCCCGTTGGTGATGCCGTAGATGCTGCCCTTGGGGCGCTGGAGGACAACCTCCACGATGAACCGCGGGTCATCCATGGGAGCCATGCCCACCATCGAGGCCGTATAGCCATCGAACCCCGGCAACCCGTCCTCGCGCGGGGCCTGCGACGTTCCTGTCTTGGCTCCCACGCGGTAGCCATCGATGGCTGCGTCCTTGATCTGGCCCTCGGTGACAGCGCTCTCGAGGATGTCCCGGACCTGTTGCGCCGTTTCCTTGGTCACCACTTGCCGTGTGTCCTTGGCGGGAACCTTCTGTTCCACACCGTCCGGGCTGATGTAGCTGTCAATGAGCCGTGGCTGCAGCATGACGCCGTTGTTGGCGATGCTTTGGTATGCGCGGACCGTTTGGAGCGTCGATTGCGAGACGCCCTGGCCGAAGAGCACGGTGTACTGCTGGCGATCGTCCCACTGCTCCGGTTTGGCAAGGATGCCCGTGGCCTCGGCAGGCAGGCCGATATCCGTTTGCTCGCCGATGCCGAACTTCTTCAGCCAGTCGTACCTCTGTTCCTTGCTTAGCCTGCTGCCGGCCATGACGGTTCCGGTATTCATGGACCAGCCGAGGATGCCGGCCAGTGTCCGTTCCTCGGTGCCGTGTTCGAAAGCGTCGGTGAAGGTTTGCCCATCAATCGTGTAGGAAGGCGGGATGGTGAAGTGGTCCAGCGGATTGGATTTGCCTTCCTCGATCACGGCCGCCGCCGTAATCATCTTCTCCACCGAGCCCGGCTCGTAGGCCGCCGTCACGGCGCGCACGCCGCGGTCCTTGGCATCCACCTTGCCGGGGTCGTTGGGATCCGGCGCATTCGTGTCCGCCAGGGCGATCAGGTTGCCGGTCTTGGTGTCCATCACCACAATCACGCCCCACTCGGCATTGAGCTTGTTGACCTGGCTCTGGATGGCTTGCTGGGCGAAGTACTGGATGTCCGTGTTGATGGTCAGTTTGACGTCGCTGCCATCCACCGCGGGGGTCAACTCGTCCGTGGCGACCGGGATGCGCAGGCCGTCAGCGCCGATCTCGAAGACCCGCTTGCCTTCCGTGCCGCGCAGCACCTCGTCCTGGGTCTGCTCAATGCCGGCCTGGCCCGTGGTGCCGTCCTGGAGGAAGCCCACCACCCCACCGGCCACGCTTCCGTTGGGATAGACGCGTTTGCTGACGCCTTCCGCGGCAACGCCCGGAATGTGGAGCTTGGAAATCCTGTCCTCGAGTTCGGGCTTGACGTCCTTGGCAACGACGAAGTATTTCTTGTCGCCCGTCACCGATTCACGGACCTTGGCGGCATCGGTGCCAAGCAAGGTGGCCAATTCCGTGATCCCCTGATCCCGGGAGATTGTCTCTACGGCCTCAGTCTGCTGGTTGTACCTCTTGAACTCGGTGGTTGCGGTGTTCAAGACCTGGTCCACCACGATGTTGTACCGTATGACGCTGCTGGCCAGTACAGTCCCATTGGCATCGACGATCTTCCCGCGCTCCGCAGGCAGCACCTGGGGCGTCAGCCGATTGGCGAGGGCGGCCTCTGCCATACCCCCCACGTCCAGGCCTTGGACCATGAACAGCTTTCCGCCCACCACCAGCAGCAAGGTGAGCATGATGCCCAAACCAACCCGCAGGCGTTTCCTCGCCGCCGGCACTTTCGTCTTCTTCGATT
The DNA here is from genome assembly GCF_044391085.1 of Paenarthrobacter sp. NPDC018779. Lineage (NCBI taxonomy): Bacteria > Bacillati > Actinomycetota > Actinomycetes > Micrococcales > Micrococcaceae > Paenarthrobacter > Paenarthrobacter sp. NPDC018779. Next base: position 341,808 of record NZ_JBIRZS010000003.1, read on the forward strand.
TGCCGGGGTTTTGCGCCACGTTGATTCCTTGCTGCTGGCCTTGGCTCAGTGGTCGGTTTGCTTACTGCCCTGGTGTCTTCTGTTGGGGAGCCGGGACGGACCCTCCGTGCAGTTCAGCCGGTGGAGCCGTTCCGGTTGCCGGTGCGGCCGGAGTTGTCGACTGCGCCTGGTTTTCCGGGTCTGCGGGGGTTGCCGGCTTGAGGTTCTCCAGCGGATCCTTGGTTGTCACCGACGGAACCACGTCGAGCTGTCCGGCAATCGCCGGAGGGGCAATGAGGGCCGAGGGATTGTCTCCCTTCACGGCCGGCGTTGCCTTTCCGGTGACCGTCATGGTGTTGACATCAATCTGGCCCTTGACGGTGGACTGTACCATTCCCAATTCTGCCGCTTTCGCTGCCAGATTCTGGGGAGCCTCGTAGTTCTGCTTCTTCTGTGTCAGATCCTGGTTTTCCTTGGTGAGCGTTGCGGCCTCAGCCTTCAACTGCACCAAGCGGTACTGGGCAGTGGACACGGAAATGTTCAGTACCAGCACGGTCAAAAGGGCAGCCGCCAAAGCAACAAGGCAAAGCACGACGACGGGCGTTCGACGTTTCCGGGGCACGTTGCGGACCACCGAGAGCGGCGTCCGCTGCTTGCGTCCCTCCCCAGGTTTTCCGGCCGGAGACGGAAGTGCCCGGGCCGTGTTGCCCACCGTGGAGGGCAATGACTTCGCTGCGGCGTTGCTCATACGGCTCTCCTTGGCTTGATGCGCTCCACGGCCCGCAACCGGGCTGACGCCGCGCGTGGGTTCTCGGCAACTTCTTCTGCGGTTGGCACCTCGGTGCCCTTGGTCAGTGTCTTCAACTCTGGCTTGTGTTCTTCCAGTTCAACGGGGAAGCCCAAGGGTGCCGAAGACTTGGATCCTGCCTGGAAGACCGATTTGACGATCTTGTCTTCCAGGGAGTGATAGGACATGACCACCACCCGGCCACCCAGGGCCGTGGAAGCCACGGCGGCAGGGACCGCGCGTTCCAGGACGTCCAATTCCTCATTGACTTCGATCCGCAGGGCCTGGAACGTGCGCTTGGCAGGGTGCCCACCGCTTTTTGCAGCGGCTGCGGGAACGACGGCCCGGATCTGCTCCACGAGTTCCCCCGTGGTAGCGAACGGTTTCTGCGCACGGGCGTTGACAATCCTGTTGGCGATACGGCCGGCGAACTTCTCCTCGCCCCACTTGCGGATGATCCGCACCAACTCTTCTTCGCTGTACTCATTGACCACGTCGGCAGCCGTCTGTCCGCGGCTCGTGTCCATCCGCATGTCCAGCGGGGCATCGTAGGAGTACGCGAAGCCACGTTCGCGCTCATCGAGCTGCAGTGAGGACACACCCAGGTCCATCAGGATGCCATGCACCTCGTCGATCCCGAGGTCCGCCAGGACCTCCTCGATCTCGTCATACACGGCGTGGACCAGGTCGGTCCGCCCTGCGAAGGGCTCCAAACGCGCGCCTGCCAACGCCAGCGCTTCCTCGTCGCGGTCAATGCCCACGAGGTGCAGGTCCGGGAATCTCTGCAGCATGGCCTCGGAGTGTCCGCCCATGCCCAGCGTTGCATCGATGGCCACAGGTGTTTGGCCGCGCTTCCGGGCAGCCTCGAAGCCTGGAGCAAGGAGATTGATGCAGCGGTCTTTAAGGACGGGTACGTGGCGTTCCGATGTGGGCTTTGCCGCGTCTTGCTCCTCCACGCTGCCTCCTCTTTCCTCATTGGCCCTGCTGGTGGTTCTTGAACCGGATCCCCATCCGCGCCTATCGCCCCGCCGGCCTGGCTCCGGGGAAGGTGAGCCAGGAAAACGGATCGATGGGCGGCTGGAGATCCCATCCAAGAACCGGTGCTGCCTGTCCTGTCCGGCTAGAAAAACCCGGGCAGATTGTCATCGTCGGTCTCCGAGAAGGCGGCTTCCTTCTCGGCGAGGTACTCCTCCCAAGCTTCGGCATCCCAGATCTCCGCGCGGGTACCGGCGCCGATGACTGCCAGTTCCCTGCCGAGCCCTGCGTAAGACCGGAGCGCCGGCGGAATCGTTACGCGCCCCTGCTTGTCAGGTACCTCATCAGAGGCTCCAGACAGGAAAACCCGGATGTAATCGCGTGCCTGCTTGGAGGACAGTGGAGCCTCCCGCATCGACTCGTGAATGCGTTCGAATTCTTTCTGGCTGAAGACGTAAATGCAGCGCTCCTGGCCCCTTGTGAGAACCAAGCCCTCGGCCAGTTCCTCGCGGAACTTGGCGGGAAGTATGATCCGGCCCTTCTCATCGAGACGCGGCGAATGGGTGCCCAGAAACACCTGCCCACCGCCCCTCAGTCAAGGTGCCCGCACATACCCAGCCCTGCCATTACCCTCTTATGCGCTCCACTTTACTCCACAACACACCACAGTCAACGCACGCCGCGGCGTTTCTCCACCACTTTGAGATTCCAGAAAGCCGGAATGACGCGGAATTCAGGGCGTGGTGGGAAGTGGAGGGTTCAGGGAGGCCGCATCGGATCCGCCTCCCCTTGTCCTACGTCGGAACGGTTCGGCGGGCGGAATCGCGCCAGGAAGCAGCCCGACGGGAGGGAAATGGAGGGAAATCCGGAAGGGGGTGGAAAGCGGAGGGCCGCAACTACCCCGCGCCCCCTGAATGCCATGCCCTTTAAACACGAAAAGACCCGGTCTGGGTCTTGTGGCGGACGCTGTTGTGGCGCTCCTTTCAGGGGCGCCACACGTCAAACTCCTGGCTTGGTAAAGGACCGGCCTGCGCCGGACGTCATTTCACGCCAGGCGGTCTAATTGTCGTCGCGGCGACGCTCGTCCCAGCGCTCTTCCAGGCTGCTCATGAAGGAGCTCTTGGACTTGGCCTTGCCGGGCTTGCCCTTGCGCCCCTTGCCGAAGGCGGCTCCGCGCAGGGTTGCGAAGTAGACGCCCGCGCCCATCACCACAAATCCGAGGACGCCCACGAAAATCTGCTGGAGTGAGACTCCGACGAGCAAGAGAAGGATGCCCGCAATGGCACCCAGCACACCGATGATGACGTGACGGGTTGACCAACTGCGAATGGGATCAGAGCCCATGGTGTTGGCAAACTTCGGATCGTCCTCGTGAAGCTGCTTCTCGAGTTGCTCCAGCAGCTTCTGTTCGTGCTCCGAGAGGGGCATCGCGACCTCCTTAAGTCAGCCAGCGTCTGGACGGACCGCGGCCTTTGCGTCTGTTTCCAGAACGAACGGATCCGAGAATTGGTTCCCCATGAATTCCTGCAAAGATAAGCAGGCTTCCCGGGGCCGATAGCTCAGGAAACAGCAGTCCAGACGATCTAAATATCTGTACTCATTAGGATAGTTTGTCCAGCGCCGTTCTGAAAGACGGGCAAACAGCTCGAGTGGAGCCCCAAGCCGCGGGTCAGGGCGCCTCGGGAGGCTTGCCGGGCTCGAGCAACCGTGCCGGCAGCAGTGTCTTGGAACCAAACCGCTCGGCAACCCGGTCCAGTGCCTGCTCGGCCGCCCGCCAATTGTCATCCCGGCGGTCAAGGCTGAGCTGCATGGACGTTTGGCCGGCAGCCTCCAACTGCTCCGCGCGGACGCCCACCAGCCTGACACTCAGCGGACGAGGCCCCAGCGAGTCCAGGAGTTGGACAGCCACCTGGTAAATGAGCTGGGCGCTGTCGATGGGAGTCTGTACGGTCCGGCTGCGGGTCACAGTGGAGAAATCCGAATAGCGCAGTTTCAGGGCCACCGTACGTGTCAGCATCCCGGCGCTCCGCAGACGTCCGGCGACCCGGTGCGACAACCTGAGCAACTCCCTGTTCAGCAGTGAAGGATCCGACGTGTCCGTGGTGAACGTCTCCTCGGCGCCGATGCTTTTTTCAAGCCGGGTAGGCGTCACCGGGCGGGGGTCCACACCCATGGACAGCCGATGCACGTGTTCTCCACTGGCCCCCAGAACCTTCTTGAGAGATGCTCGCGGAGTAGCGGCGACGTCGGCCACCGTCCGGATCCCGAGGCGCGCCAGGACCTCCGCGGTTTTTCCACCGACGCCCCACAGCGCATTCACCGGCAAACTGTGCAGGTACGCCACAGTGTCCGCGGCGTCAATCTTCAGGATGCCGTCCGGCTTGCAACGCGTCGATGCGATCTTGGCCACGAATTTGGTCCCGGCGATTCCCACCGATGCCGTGATGCCGAGTTCGGAATGTACACGACGGCGGATCAGGTGGCCGATCTCCAGCGGCGGCCCCAGGCGGCGGATTGCTCCTCCCACATCCAGGAAGGCTTCATCCACGCTCAAAGGCTCGACGAGATCCGTGATGGACGCGAAGATGTCCATGATCTGCCCGGAAACCTCGTAGTACAGCTTATGGCGGGGTGGGATGATGACGGCAGCCGGACACATCCTCATGGCTATGGCCATGGGCATCGCCGACTTCACTCCCGTGGCGCGGGCCTCATAGGACGCGGAGAGGACTACGGAGCGTTCGGCCGGGAAACCGACAATCACCGGCTTGCCCCGCAGGTCCGGCCGGCTCCGAAGCTCCACCGAAACAAAAAAGGCATCCATGTCCACATGCAGGATACTGGTGCGCCGCAGTTCGCGCAGGGGGTCCGCAGCGCTGCGGGCCGACCCCTGGTCCGTTTCCGCGCCGCCGACAACTGCATCCTGCCTCACAACGGCAATACTATGCCCGGCCACTGACTAAACTGGAGGAACGCCCCGGCGTCAGCCAACGGAAGGATACCCCTGTGAAGCTCCCTGGAACTGCCCACGTGCGAGGATTTGCCCTGACCGCCGTCACCGTGGCCCTGGCGGTTTCCGCCTGCACTCCCGCTCCCCAAGGAACCGCTGCTCCGTCAACCTCCGCTTCCGCCACCTCAGCGGCGCCGGTGTCCTCCACGCCTTCAGCAAGTACCATCGCCCCTGCCAGCAGTCCGGCCTCGGCTGCCCCCAGCGCCACTGCCACCGTCGGAGCGTTGGTTGAAGGCTTCCCCCAGCAACTGATTCCCGTGATGCCAAAAACGTCCGTCCGTTCCAGCAGCTTCGACAAGACCGCTTCACCGGCCACGGTGGCCTTGGTGGGAACCGTCAAGGCTCCGCCGGAGGGCGTGGTGGACTACTACAAGGCATCGTTGGAAGCCCAAGGCTTCAAAGAGGTTCCCGGATCCGGAGCGGTAGGCAACGTCACCTCGATCGACTTCATCCGGGGTGACGGCGAAACAGTTAATCTTTCTGTCCGCCAGAAGGAAGGCGTCTCCACCTTTACCATCGGCGCCAACGTGGCGGCCGGTTCCGTCAAGTGACCGCGCACGTGCAACAACTCCAGGCGGAGCAGTCCCGGTTCATCCTGGGCGTCGCCGACCATCTCGAAGCCTTCCTGTCCTCACAGCAGGACATCATGGCGACGGTGTCCCCCGACGTGGAGCCCCTGCTGGGCTCGATCTCCAGCCTGGTCACGGGCGGCAAGCGGCTGCGTGCCCTCATGTGCTATTGGGGTTGGCGGGGGGCCGGCGGTGCCGAAAACCACCAGGACATCCTGACGGCAGGCTGCGCCCTGGAACTCTTCCAGGCTGCCGCGTTGATCCACGACGACATCATTGACCGTTCAGACACCCGCCGCGGTGGCCCCAGTGTGCACAAGCGCTTCAGCCAACTCCACGAGGTCAACGGCTGGGCCCTGGACAATGAACGGTTCGGCCATGCAGCCGCCATCCTGACCGGAGATCTTTGCCTCTCCTTCAGTGAAGAATCGTTTACCCGGGTGGGACCCAGGGCGGCAGCCGGAACCCAGGCCAGGGCCATCTTCAACCTCATGCGGGCCGAAGTGATGGCCGGACAGTACCTGGACATCCTTGAGGAAGTAGCCGGTCCGGTTCGGGATCGCGCGGGATCAGTGGATCGGGCCAAGTCGATCATCCGTTACAAGTCGGCCAAGTATTCAACAGAGCACCCCCTTGCTCTGGGCGGTGCCCTTGCCGGCGCACCTGCGGAATTGCTCAGGGGCTATTCGGCCTTCTCCTTGCCACTGGGCGAGGCCTTCCAAATGCGGGACGATGTCCTGGGCGTGTTCGGTGATCCGGAAACCACTGGCAAACCTGCCGGTGACGATCTCCGCGAAGGCAAACGTACGGTCTTGGTGGGATTCGCCATCAATATGGCGTCCGCTGCAGATGCGGCCCACGTAGACCAACTCCTGGGCAAGCAGGACCTCAGCGCGGAGGAAGTTGACCGCATCCGTCACATTATTGTCGAATGCGGTGCCTTGGACGCCACCGAGTCACTCATTGCGGAACTCAGTGACAAGGCATTCGCGGCGCTCGAACAGCTTCCCCTGGATGAGTTGCCGCTTTCAGCCCTCCGCCGGCTGGCCGAGGCGGCCGTCAGCCGCGCGGCCTGAACCATCAGGCAACTACTTAAAAGGAATCGACGGCGGTGTACACCGCCGTCGATTCCTTTTGTATGTTCCTGCTACCAGGCCAGGGATTGGGCCCTGCGCCTGATTTCCGTCTTTCGTCCTTCACGCAGTGCATCAATGGGACGGCCGCGCAGGGACTCGTCCGGCGTGAACAGCCAAACGATCAATTCCTCGTCGCTGTAGCCTGCATCGCTGAGGACGGCAACGGTCCCCTTGAGGCTGTCCACGACGTGTCCATCCTGGATAAACAGTGCCGGGATGGAACGGATATTCCGCTCACCCCGCCTGACGGCCACAATCGCGCGCTCGTCGAGCAGTCCGTGGACTTTGGTGATGGTTACATCCAACAACTCGGCGACATCGGGCAGGGGCAGCCAGTCGGTTACAAGGTTTTCAAGATTACTCACGGATCAAGGGTGCCATGACGCCCCACCTCCCGCCTAGCCGAATGCTTTCAGGGAGAGGCCAATCCTGTTTCAGCCTCCACGCCTTTCTTGTTTGATTTCGTCAATCGGGAGGAATTGTTGTGCCGATGGAATAAGTGTGAGAGATTCACTTTGATCACACTTGCACCATTGGTAACAACTGCCACATTGATAGCATCAGTAACATTGGTAACAGCGGCAACACCCAACCATCCCCGCTGCCGAGATGAGGACTCACTTCATGACCACGCCCCGCTCGACGAAACGAACCATGAGCATGCCCGTAATCGCGGCAACCACGGCTGCGCTTCCTGCAGTGGTGTTGTCCTCGCTTGCAGTGGCGCAGCCCGCCACGGCAGCCCCGGCACCGCAGCCGCGCAAGATTCCGGCTACGCTGGCCGCGGCGATCCAGGCCCAGGCTGCCCAGCCCGCACATGTCATCCCCGCGCAGGCCGTCGCGTCAGCGCTCCCCGCAGCACTGCGCCCCATGGCACCGTCCGTCCCGGACACCTACAAGATCGTCAGGGGCGACACCATCAGTGCCATTGCCCACCGGTTCAGCCTGGACACCAACGAGGTGTTGAAGCTGAACAAGCTCACGGCCACCACGTTGATCTACCCGGGCCAAACCATCCAGCTCAAGGGCACGGCATCCGCGGCCACTCCCGCTCCGGCCCCTGCTGCGCCTGCGCCGACGGCCTCGTCGGGTGCTGCTGCGACCTACACGGTGGTGTCCGGGGACACCCTGGGGGCCATTGCGGCCCGGCATGGAGTTCCCTTGTCCAGCATCTTCAGCTGGAACAACCTCAACGGAAGTTCCATCATCTACCCGGGCCAGAAGATCAAGGTCAGCGGTGGTTCCTCCGCACCCACGCCGTCCACTCCGGCCCCTGCCCCGGCTCCTTCCGCACCGGCGTCGGGCTCCGGCACGTACACCATCAAGGCCGGCGACACCCTCAGCTCCATCGCATCCCGGCAGGGCGTCTCCCTGTCCGCGCTCATGAGCGCCAACAACGTCACCGCCACCACGGTCATCTACCCCGGCCAGAAGCTGACCATTCCGGGCAGCAGCAGCCTGGCGCCGGCGTCGAGCACCACGCCCTTGGTGCCCAGTTCCTTCCTTGGCTTCACCTACCCGCCCGCGGTGGTGAGTTCGGCGAACGAAAACAAGGCCCTGCTCAACGCTTCACCGGTGCCCAGCCGCGCCGAAATGAAGACGATCGTCGCGGACACGGCCCGTCGCATGGGCGTAAGCCCTTCACTGGCCTTGGCTTTCGCGGAACAGGAATCCGGCTTCGACCAGCGAGCGGTCTCCCCCGCCAACGCAATCGGCACCATGCAGGTCATCCCGTCGTCGGGCGAGTGGGCCTCGGACCTGGTGGGACGAAAACTGAACCTCCTGGACCCCTACGACAATGCCACTGCCGGCGTGGCCATCATCCGCGCCCTGGTGGCCACCTCCAAGGACCTGGACACCGCAATCGCCGGTTACTACCAAGGTCAGTACTCCGTGAGCAAGTACGGCATGTACGACGACACCAAGCGCTATGTGGAGTCGATCAAGGCCCGTCAGCGCACCTTCGCCTGAGAGCCCTGCCAAGCATGTAAAGAGGCCCGGATTCCGCTGGAATTCGGGCCTCTTCCACGCCTCGATTAGGATCGTATGGTGCAAGAACCTCAGCAGGACCACCTGATCGGAACAACCGTGGACGGGCGCTACCTGGTGCGCTCACGCCTCGCGAGGGGCGGAATGTCCACGGTCTACTTGGCGACGGACCAGCGCCTGGAACGCGATGTTGCCCTGAAAGTCCTGCACCCCCACCTGGCCAACGACCAGACTTTCCTGGAACGCCTGAGCCGCGAGGCCAAAGCAGCCGCAAGCCTGTCCCACCCCCACGTGGTGGGTGTCCTGGACCAAGGCGAAGACGGCCACATCGCCTACCTGGTGATGGAATACGTCAAGGGCCACACGCTCCGCGACGTGCTGGACGAGCAAGGCGCCCTCCCTCCCCGGCTGGCCCTGGCCCTGATCGATCCGGTCATTGAGGGACTGGCGGCAGCCCACGGATCCGGCCTCATCCACCGGGACATCAAGCCCGAGAATGTGCTCATCGCCGACGACGGCCGGATCAAGGTGGGCGACTTTGGGCTGGCCAGGGCTGTCACCGCCACCACCAGCACCGGCGCCCTGATCGGCACCGTCGCGTATCTGGCTCCCGAACTGGTGCTGGGTAAAGCCGCCGATGCCAGGAGCGACATTTACTCAGCCGGGATCATGCTTTACGAGATGCTGACGGGCAAGCAGCCGTACGCCGGCGACTCCCCCATCCAAGTGGCCTACCAGCACGTCAACTCCGCCGTGTCGCGGCCATCCGAGGCCGCCCCCGGACTGGCTCAGGACCTGGACGAACTGGTCCAGTGGTGCACTGCGGTGGACGCCGAGAACCGCCCAGTGGACGGGACCGCGCTGTTGTCCGAGCTCCGCCACATCCGCACCTCGCTCAGCGACGAACAACTCGACCACAAGCAGGCGTCCTCGAACGGGCATCTGCCGGCGACGGCCCCGGTGCCCTACGGGGAGCACCCAACGGAGGCCATCCCGGCCACGTCTTCGCCCACGGAATTCATTTCCCACCAGAGCAACCCGACAACCGTGATGGCCTCGGCCGCTCCCCAGCGACGCGCCACCATACCCGGCGTTAACGATCCCGTCCGCACGCCCGGAAAGCGCGAAGCGAAACGGCTTGAAAAGCAGGAAGCCAAGGACCGTGCTCGGGCGGCGGCCACTCCGGTCCGGCCCCTCCGCGAGGGAAATCCACGGCGCCGTGGGGTGATCTGGGCGATCGTGATCGTCATCCTGGCGCTCCTGGCAGGTTCCGCGGGTTGGTTCTTCGGCATGGGTCCGGGATCTCCCGGTACCGTCCCGGATGTAAAGAACAAGACCGTTGCCGAAGCACAACAACTCCTTCGCACCGCCGGATTCCAGTCCGAACCGCAGGACGTCTTCGACGACGACATCAAGGCCGGCCTCACTGTGGGAACCCAGCCCGAATCCGGTGCGCAGGTGAGGAAGTTCCAGCCCATCACGCTCTTTGTGTCCAAGGGCGCCCAACTGTTCGCGCTTCCCGGGCTGACGGGCGGAACACTCGATGACGCCAAAAACGCCCTCAACACCGCGCAAATGGCCTTGGGCAACGTAACCCAGGCCTTCGACGACAAGGCACCTGCCGGCGTCGTCCTCTCACAGGACCCGGCCAAAGGCACCGAAGTCCGGCACGGCACGCCAGTAGCACTGGTTGTCTCCAAGGGTCCACAGCCCATCCCGGTGCCGGATGTGCGCGGAAAGACAAAAGCAGACGCCATCAAGGCGATCCAAGACGCTGGCCTCACGGCTGTGATAGCGCCGGAGACTGTCAACGACAAGACTGCTGCCGGGAACATCGCCTCACAGTCTCCAAGCAACGGAAACCTTATCAAGGGCGACTCCGTAACACTGACGGTTTCAAAAGGCCCCAAGCTGGTTAGGGTGCCAAGCTTCGTCGGCAAGAATGCCGATGAAGCGGAGAAAGAACTCAAGGCGCTGGGATTTAACGTAAGTAGGACGCAAGACGTGGTGATACTCAACATCGTTTTGAAACAAGACCCCAAGAACGAGGAAGTGCCCGAGGGGTCAACCATCAAACTGACCGTGGTCTAAGCGGCCAGCCTGACGCAAAAGGCGCGGCCCGGAAAATCCGGACCGCGCCTTTTCGCATGAGTGCGTCTACCGCTTGGCGAGGGCTCCTGCCACAAGGAACGCCATCTCCAAGGACTGCATGTGGTTCAGCCGCGGGTCGCAGACCGACTCGTAGCGGTCCAGGAAGGCATCCTGGTCGATCGGGTCTGCGCCGCCCAGGCATTCGGCGACGTCGTCGCCGGTCATCTCCACGTGCAGGCCACCGGGAACGGTTCCAAGCGCGTGGTGGACCTCGAAGAATCCGCGGACCTCGTCAATGACGTCGTCGAAGTTGCGTGTCTTGTAGCCGTTGGGCGAGGTGACGGTGTTGCCGTGCATCGGGTCGGTCACCCAGAGCACCTGGGCGCCGGAAGCCGTGACACGCTCGACGACGGCGGGCAGCTTCTCGCGGATGTTCTTGGCACCCATGCGGGTAATGAACGTCAGGCGGCCCGGTTCGCGGTTCGGGTCCAGCTTGTCGATCAGGCGCAGGGCGTCGTCACCGCTGGTGGTGGGGCCGAGCTTGACGCCGATCGGGTTGCGGACACGGGACAGGAAGTCCACGTGGGCGTGGTCCAGTTCGCGGGTCCGCTCGCCGATCCACAGGAAATGCGCGGAGGTGTCATACGGAAGTCCCGTGCGCGAGTCGATGCGGGTCAGCGCACGCTCGTAGTCCAGGAGGAGTGCCTCGTGGCTGGCGAAGAACTCCACGCGCTTGAGCGCCTCGAAGTCCGCGCCGCAGGAATCCATGAACTTGATAGCGCGGTCGATGTCACGGGCCAGGGATTCGTACCGGGCGTGCGCCGGGTTTTCCGTGAAGCCCTTGTTCCACTGGTGGACCAGGCGAAGATCAGCGAAACCGCCCTGCGTGAAGGCCCTGATCAGGTTCAGCGTGGAAGCCGAGGTGTGGTACGCCTGAAGCATCCTGCCGGCGTCGTGGGCACGGGACTCGGGAGTGAAGTCGTAACCGTTGACGATGTCTCCGCGGTACGCGGGAAGGGTGACGCCATTACGGGTTTCGTCGTTCGAGGAACGCGGCTTGGCGAACTGGCCGGCCATGCGGCCCATCTTAATGACGGGCATCGCGGCACCATAGGTGAGGACCACTGCCATCTGGAGGATCGTCTTGACGCGGGCGCTGATCTTGTCGGCAGTGGCAGCCTCGAAGGTTTCGGCGCAGTCGCCTCCTTGCAGGAGGAAAGCCTTCCCCTGTGCGGCAGCGGCCAAGCGGTCCCGGAGGACGTCTACTTCACCGGCGAAAACGAGGGGTGGAACGATCGACAACTCCTTGACGGAAGCCTTGAAGACCTCTGCGTCGGCCCAGGAAGGCTGCTGCGAGATGGGCAGGTCACGCCAGGCGTCGAGTCCGGGATAGTTCGCGGCACCGCTCTGGGCGGTGCTGGCAAGCGGATCTGCTACAGATGGTGCGGTGTTCGCGGTTAGCTCAGTCACCCTACAAGAGTAGTAGCCCGGGCGGGTCTTGGGGCACAGCATCCGTAACCCATCCTGCCGGATGCGTCACAGTGTCCCGCCGGAGGGGCCCATGCCACTGCCGGGCTCATCCCGGTCTTCAGCTATCCCACCCGGGGCTTCCTCTGCGGCTTCGACCTTCCGTACCGGCTCCGGGCCCTTGCCGGCCAGCCTTGCCTTGACCACCGCCGCATACTCATCCACATATTCCTGCCCGGACAACCTCATGAGTTCATACATGATTTCGTCCGTGACGGCCCGCTGGATGTGCCGGTCTTCCTCCATGCCGTAGTACCGGCTGAAGTCCATGGGTTGCCCGAAGATCAAGCCGATCCGCCGGATGTTCGGCAGCCTCTTTCCAATGGGCTGCACCTTCTCCGTTCCGATCATTGCCACCGGCACCACGGGAACCCGCGTCTGGAGGGCCAGGCGGGCGACGCCCACCTTGCCACGGTAAAGCCGGGCATCCGGACTACGTGTCCCCTCGGGGTAGATCCCCAGCAGGCCGCCGGCGGCCAGCACATCCTTGCCTGCCTGCAGCGACGTCTCCGAGGCCGCGCCGCCCGACCGGTCCATGGGCAACTGGTTGCTCAACCTGAAGAAAAGGGCCGTCAACCGGCCTTTGATGCCCTTGCCCGTGAAGTACTCCGATTTGGCCAGGAAGACCACGGGCCGGTGCACCATCAGGGGAAGGAAGATCGAGTCCGAAAAGGACAGGTGGTTCGATGCCAGGATGGCGGCACCGTCCGCTGGAACGTTGTCCAGGCCTTTGACCCAGGGCCTGAACAGGAGTTTGACGATGGGACCGAGGAAGATCCTCTTCATGACCCAATAGAACACGGTTGTCCTCTCACGGCCGATGGCAGATGCCCTCCCGGCTGCGGCCAGGATTCAACAGCAACCCTACTCCAGTGAGAAATGCCCGGAACAGTGACACGATGGAGCCATGACGGAACCACAACAAGCGGCTGCCCCACTGGCTTTCCACCACCCAGGCCACGGGGAAAACGCCTCCACGGGTATCGCCATCTGCCATGGATTCACCGGAAGTCCCCTGAGCGTACTCCCCTGGGCGGAGTACTTGGCGGAGCGGGGCTTCGCCGTCTCAGTGCCGCTCCTCCCCGGACATGGAACCAACTGGCGGGACCTGGCCACCACCCGCTGGCAGGACTGGTACAGGACTTTCGAAAAGAGCTACCTGGATCTCGCCGGACGCACCAATGCCTGTTTCGTTGCCGGACTCTCCATGGGCGGGGCCGTCGCGCTGCGCGTTGCTTCCCTGCACCCTGTTCCAGGCGTGGTGCTGGTCAACCCCGGATTGAGCTTCTATGACCGCCGGGTGCGCTACGTGGGTGCCCTGAAGTACGTCATGCGCACCACGTCCCCCATTGAGGAAGAGAAACCGACAGCGGCCGCCACGGAGGACGGCGACTATTCGAAGACGCCGTTGCAGTCCGTCCACGAACTCAAGAAGCTCTTCAGGCACGCTACGCGCGCCCTGCCCCAGGTGGACGCACCGGCTTTGGTGTTCAAGTCAGCCGTGGACGGCGTCATCCCGCCGAGTTCGGTGGCCACGATTGCCAAACACCTGGATCCGTCCCGCCTCCGGGTGGTCTCCCTCCCCGGCAGTGGACACGTGGCCACCCTGGATGTGGACGCCCCCACTATTTTTGAAGAATCCGCGCAGTTTTTCCGCCGTCATGCCGGTGACAGAGTAGCCTCGGAGACATCATGAACAAGCTTCCCGATTCTGCTCCGTTCCGCAGCGCTTTCACGGGCACCGGCCTCCGCATTGGCGTGGTCATGTCCCACGGATTCACTGGAAGTCCCCGCAGCGTCAGGCCGTGGGCGGAGCATCTGGCGGCCGCCGGTTATGCCGTCAATCTTCCGCTGTTGCCGGGCCATGGGACCACGTGGCAGGACATGGCCACGCGCTCCTGGCACGAATGGCACCGCGCAGTGGACGACGCGTATCTGGAACTTGCCGAAGAGTGCGACTACGTCTTCGCCGCAGGATTGTCCATGGGCGGCACCTTGGCGTTGCGGATCGCAGCCACGCGACCTGTGGCGGGCACCATCGTGGTCAACCCGGGTATGGTGCTGGATGATCCCCGCGCCGTGGTGGTGGGTGCGCTGAAGTACGTACTGAAAAGCACGCCGGCGATCGCCAACGACATCCTGAAACCGGACCAGGACGAGGGTGCCTATCCCCGGACACCGGTTGCGGCAGCCCACCAGTTAAAACGGATGTACAAGGACACGGTGGGCCTCCTCCCCCGGATCCATGCCCCTGTCCGGGTGTTCCGTTCAACAGTTGACAACATCGTGTCCGACGCCAGCCTGGCTATCCTGCAATCGCGGGTGCAGGCCACCGTGGATGTCAGCTACCTCAGGAACAGCTACCATGTGGCAACCCTCGACAATGATGCTCCGGAAATTTTCTCGGGCACTGTTGGGTTCATCCAGAAAACCCTGGCGGCACTGGCCGGCAGCGGGCCATCGCTCGAAAAGGATAAAGCCGATGAACAGGCCTGATCCCAACTCTGCCGACCAAAGCGCCAACAAAGACGACGACGCCGTATGGCTGGACCTGGTGTCCCGCCTGGAGGCGACCGAATCCTTGCCCTTGGACGCGGAACCCGCGGGCGCCCCGGATCCGGCAGTCGACCGGAAATCCTTCCGGGACTTCGATCCTCTGGGGCTCTCGGCTCCGGGCACAGGGCAGGACGGACCAAGCACAGCTGCGCCCCGACAGCAGGACGGCTCCGGTGTTCCCGCGGGTCCGCGGGATTACGATGTTGCCGACGATGACGGCGCTTTCGTCCCGGAGGACCCGCCGAGCCTGGCGGGAACAGAGCCGCTGACGATGCTGGCGTGGCTTGGTGCCGTCGGCGGCCCGCTCGCCCTGTTGTTCACGGCCATGTTCTGGCGCTCGGCACCCTTGGCGGCGATCCTGGGGATCGTGGCAGCCTTCGTTGCCTCCGTGGTCTACCTCATCATGCGGCTTCCGCGCGAAAAGAACGAGGACGACGACGGCGCACGCATCTAGGCGGGCAGCCTCCGGCCTGCGGTCGAATGCTTAGCCGTGGGCGCGTCCGCTGACACGCGACAGGTCGGCTGCGCCAATCATGCCGGCCCGCGGCCCCAGCGCAGCGAGTTCGATCCGGGCCATCGGCCGGAAGCCGCGTCCAGTCAGGTTCTTCGCAAAGGAGGCCCGCGCCGGATCGGCCAGGAGATCGCCGGCGTCGCACAATCCGCCGCCGATGACGAACATGCCGGGGTCCAAGGCTGCTGCGAGATTGGCCAGCCCAAGGCCCAGCCACTCTCCCTGATCGGCAATAAGTTCCTTGGAGGTGGCGTCACCGTTCAATGCCAGGGTGGTCACAGCAGCTCCGGTGATGCTGTCCGCCACGCCACCGGCCTTTTCAAGGAGACCCCGGCCCTCGGGTGAGTTGGTCTTGACAAGCTGCCTGGCTTCACGGCCCAAGGCATTGCCTGAAGCGTACTGTTCCCAGCAGCCCCGGTTTCCGCATTCACATCGGTGGCCGCCGGGGAAGATGATCTGGTGGCCGAACTCGCCGGCCACGCCGAAGCGGCCGCGCTCCACGCGGCCGTCCATCACCATGGCGCCGCCGATCCCGGTGCCCAGGGTGATGCACACCAGGCGGCTCTCTCCTTGGCCGGCGCCAAAGCGCCATTCCGCCCACGCGGCGGCATCGGCGTCGTTGGTCAACAGGACGGGGCGCCGCAAGAGGTTTTGGAGGCTTTCGCGCAGGGGCTCGTTGCGCCAGGCCAGATGCGGGCTGAACAGCACCGTTCCGCCGTCGAGGTCCATCCATCCGGCGGCCCCAATACCCACAGAAGCGATCCGATGATCGGCACTGAGCTCGTCCACCAGTTCCACGATGGTCCGCTCAACTGCCCTGGCATCGGCCCCCGGAGTGGCACGGCGGGCTTCGGCCAGCACCCGGCCGTCGGCATCGATCACGCCGGCGGCCACCTTGGTTCCGCCAATGTCGATGCCGATGGCAAGCCCTCGCCGGCCAAGGTGGCTGCGGCGGGCGCCCCACGGAACGTCCTTCCAGCCGGCAACGGGAGGCCGGAGCCGGGGACGCGAACTTGACCGAATCTGAGGCATCCCCTCATCCTATTCCGCTGCCCCTGACAGCCCGGCATCGGGCGCCAATCATGGCGCCAAGTTGCCCAAAATGGCGGGCCATCCGTAAAGTTACTCGCCAGTAGGTGAAATCGGACACACCTCCATGAGTGGGCATACTAGAGTGGACAGTGCCCCCTTGTGGCCCGTGGATATCAAAGGAGCTGCCGTGCGTGAAATCAGTGTTCCTCCCCTTGTCAATGTCGCCCCCGAAACCAACATCACGGACTTCGTTGTCCGGGAGGCCGCAAAGGCATCCAACCCCGCACTGTTTTCCAAGCTGGACAGCCAAGGCCAATGGCAGGACATCCGCGCCACAGACTTCCTGGCCGACGTCAAAGCCCTGGCCAAGGGCCTGATCGCCAGCGGCGTCGGCGCAGGCGACCGCGTGGGCATCATGTCCCGCACCCGCTACGAATGGTCCCTGGTGGACTTCGCCATCTGGTTCGCCGGCGCCGTCTCCGTGCCGATCTACGAGACATCCTCGCCATCGCAGGTGGCCTGGAACCTCGGCGATTCAGGAGCCGTGGCAGCGTTCGGCGAGGCCGCCCATCACGAGGACATCATCCGGCAGGCCGTCGCTGCGGAGGACATCAGCACTGTCACCAACGTTTGGCAGCTCCAAGGGTCCGGACTGGACGCCCTCCGCGCCGCCGGGGCGGACGTCAGCGATGACGAGCTGGAAACCCGCCGCTCCGCTGCCGGTCTGTCCGACCTCGCCACCATCATCTATACCTCCGGCACCACAGGCCGCCCCAAGGGCTGCGAACTGACCCACGGCAACTTCGTGGAACTTTCCGAGAATGCCCGGGCAGCACTCGGCGAGATCATCAACGAGTCGGGGAAGACCATCATGTTCCTCCCGCTGGCACACGTCTTCGCCCGTTTCATTTCCGTCCTGGCGGTAGCCGGCGGCGTCCAGGTTGCGCACACCCCGGATATCAAGAACCTCCTGGGGGATCTCCAGAGCTTCCAGCCGACGTTCATCCTCGCCGTACCGCGCGTCTTCGAGAAGGTCTACAACTCGGCACTGACCAAAGCAGAGGACGGCGGAAAGGGCGCCATCTTCCACCGTGCGGTGGACACAGCGATCGCGTACTCCAAGGCACGCCAGTCCGGTTCCTTGGGATTCGGCCTCAAGATCAAGCATGCGGTCTTCGACAAGCTCGTGTATGGCAAGCTCCGCGCGGCCATGGGCGGGCATGTTGCCCACGCAGTTTCCGGTGGTGGCCCGCTCGGCGAACGCCTTGGCCACTTCTTCCAAGGCATTGGCCTCCAAATCCTGGAAGGCTACGGCCTCACCGAGACCACGGCGCCGATCTCGGTGAACACGCCGTCGATGATCAAGATCGGCACCGTGGGAGCACCGCTTCCGGGCAACGCCGTCAAGATTGCGGACGACGGCGAGATCCTCACCAAGGGCGTCTGCGTGATGCGCGGCTACTACAAGCGCGAGGACCTCACGGACGAGACCTTCGCAGATGGCTGGTTCCGGACCGGAGACATTGGCGAGCTGGACAGCAACGGCTTCCTGAAGATTACCGGGCGCAAGAAGGAAATCATTGTCACCGCCGGTGGCAAGAATGTGGTCCCGGCGCTCCTTGAGGACCAGATCCGGGCAGATGCGTTGGTCTCCCAGGTGCTCGTGGTGGGCGACAACCGCCCGTTTATCGGGGCCTTGGTAACCCTTGATGAGGAAGCACTGCCGGGCTGGCTTGAGCGCCACGGACTCCCGGGTTCCACCACCCTGGAAGAAGCAACTGGCAACGCCGTGGTCAAGGCGGCAGTCCAGGAACTCATCAGCAAGGCCAACCAGTCCGTCTCTCAGGCGGAGGCGATCAAGTCGTTCCGGATTGTTCCCTCGGACTTTACCGAGGCGTCCGGCCATTTGACCCCATCACTGAAGGTCAAGCGCGCCCAGGTCATGAAGGACTTCGACACAGTGATCGAGGATATGTACTCGGCACCGCGGGCCTCCTAGGAGCTCGCCCACAAGAGCCCGTAGCAGTAAAGAACCCCGCCAGGAAAATTTCCCGGCGGGGTTCTTTCGGTTCAGTGGCTAGCCGACCACGAGCAGCAAATCGCCGCCCTGGACCTGCTCCACCGCGGAGATGGCGAGGCGGGAAACCGTTCCTGCCACCGGTGTGGTGATAGACGCTTCCATCTTCATGGCTTCGATGGTGGCAACGGTATCGCCGGCCTTGACTTCGTCGCCAACCTTCACGGTCACCGTGACGGCACCTGCGAACGGCGCCGCGACCTGGCCCGGCTGGGCGGGATCGGCCTTCTCAGCGGCCTTGACGTTGCTCACCACGGAGCGGTCACGGACCACCACCGGGCGGGACTGTCCGTTGAGCGTGCACATCACCGTGCGCATGCCCTTTTCATCGGCTTCGGAAACAGCTTCCAGCTGCGCGATGAGCCGAACGCCCTTCTCCAGTTCGATGATGTGCTCAGCACCGCGCTGCAGGCCGTAAAGGTAGTCGCGCGTATCCAGGACAGAGATGTTGCCGTAGGTGTCAACGCTCTTCTGGTAGTCCTTGGTGGGACCGGCGAACAGGAGGCGGTTCAGCGTCTGCTGGCGCGTCTTGGAATCCGCCTTCAGCGCGGCGCTGTCCTCTGCGCTGATCTCAACGTCGCGGACCTTTACGCTGCGGCCCTGGAGGGCCTTGGTGCGGAACGGCTCGGGCCAGCCTCCGGGAGGATCACCGAGTTCGCCGGAGAGGAAGCCGATGACGGAATCCGGAATGTCGTAGTTCTGCGGGTTCTCGTTGAAGTCGGCCGGATCGGCGTTCAGTCCCACGAGGTGCAGGGCGAGGTCACCCACCACCTTGGACGACGGGGTCACCTTGACGAGGCGGCCAAGGATCCGGTCGGCAGCCGTGTACATGTCCTCGATGGCCTCGAACTGCTCACCGAGGCCCAGGGCGATGGCCTGCTGCCGAAGGTTGGAGAGCTGGCCACCGGGGATTTCGTGCTGGTAAACCCGGCCTGTCGGACCCGGAAGGCCGGACTCGAACGGCGCGTAGACACGGCGCACGGCTTCCCAGTACGGTTCGAAGGCCCCTACGTTCTCCAGGCTGAGGCCTGTGTCCCGCGGCGTATTGGCCAAGGCTGCCACGAGCGCCGAAGCTGCCGGCTGGCTCGTGGTACCGGCGAGGGAGGCAGCTGCGACGTCGACGGCGTCCACGCCGGCTTCGACGGCGGCGAGCAGCGTTGCAAGCTGTCCACCGGCGGTGTCGTGCGTGTGCAGGTGGACCGGGAGGTCGAACCGCTCGCGCAGCGCGGAAACCAGCTTGGCGGCGGCGGCCGGACGCAACAGGCCGGCCATGTCCTTGATCGCCAGGATGTGGGCACCGGCATCGACGATCTTCTGGGCGAGGTCCAGGTAGTAGTCGAGCGTGTACAGCTTCTCTTCGGGGTCAAGCAGGTTGCCGGTGTAGCAGAGGGCTACCTCGGCAACTGCCGTTCCCGTGGCACGGACGGCGCGGATAGCCGGAGCCATCTGGTTCACGTCGTTCAGGGCGTCGAAAATGCGGAAGATATCGATGCCGGTGGCAGCGGCTTCGTTGACGAACGCTTCCGTGACTTCTTCCGGGTACGGTGTGTAGCCAACGGTATTCCGGCCGCGGAGCAGCATCTGGATACAGGTGTTGGGCAATGCCTGACGCAAAGCAGCCAAGCGGTCCCAAGGGTCTTCGCCGAGGAAGCGAAGCGCGACGTCGTACGTGGCTCCACCCCAGGCTTCGACCGAAAGCAGTTCCGGCAGCAAAGCCGTGACCGCAGGGCCGGCAGCAACGAGATCGCGGGTGCGCACGCGGGTGGCCAGGAGGGACTGGTGGGCATCACGGAAGGTGGTGTCCGTGACGGCGAGGGCCTGCTGTTCGCGAAGGGCCTTGGCGAAGCCTTCCGGACCGAGTTCCTGGAGGCGCTGGCGTGAACCCGAGGTGGGCACCGGGCCATCGATAACCGGCAACTTGTCAGCCGGGTCCGACTGGACCGTCAGCTCACCGTTGGGCTTGTTAACCGTAACGTCTGCCAGCCAGGTCAAGAGCTTGGTGCCACGGTCTGCCGAAATGTGGGACTTGAGCAGTTCGGGGCGCTTGTCGATGAAGTCGGTGGCCACGTTGCCGGCGTTGAAGTCCGGGTCGGCCAGGACAGCCTGGAGGAACGGGATGTTGGTGGATACACCGCGGATACGGAATTCGGCGAGGCCGCGGCGGGCGCGGGCAACTGCGGCCGGGTAGTCGCGTCCGCGGCAGGTGAGCTTGACCAGCATCGAGTCGAAGTGGGGGCTGATCTCGGCACCGGAGTACACGGTACCGCCGTCGAGCCTGACACCGGCGCCACCGGCCGAACGGTAGCCGGTGATCTTTCCGACGTCGGGACGGAAACCGTTCGCGGGGTCTTCCGTGGTGATACGACACTGCAGTGCGGCACCCTTGATGGCGACGGTTTCCTGGCTCAGCCCAAGATCGGCAAGGGTCTCGCCGGAAGCAATGCGCATCTGGGCCTGGACCAGGTCCACGTCCGTGATCTCTTCGGTGACGGTGTGCTCAACCTGGATACGGGGGTTCATCTCGATGAACACATGCTGGCCTGCGCGGGCACCCTCGGTGTCTACCAGGAACTCGACGGTTCCGGCATTGACGTAGTTCAGCGCCTTCGCGAACGCCACGGCGTCGCGGTAAAGGGCCTGGCGTATGTTTTCGTCCAGGTTGGGCGCCGGAGCGATTTCCACAACCTTCTGGTGGCGGCGCTGGAGCGAACAGTCGCGCTCGAAGAGGTGCATCACGTTGCCCTCGGCGTCGGCAAGGATCTGCACCTCGATGTGGCGGGGACGCAGCACGGCCTGCTCAAGGAACATCGTGGGATCGCCGAAGGCCGCATCTGCCTCGCGCATGGCGGACTGCAGGGCTTCGGGGAGCGCTTCGCGGGTCTCGACCCGACGCATGCCGCGGCCACCACCACCGGCAACGGCCTTGGCGAAAATGGGGAATCCGATCTCATCCGCTGCGGCGATCAGCTCGTCCAGGTCCTTGGAAGGCTTGCTCGACTTCAAGACGGGAACGCCGGCCTTGCGGGCAGCCTCCAGGGCGGCAACCTTGTTGCCTGCCAGCTCGAGCACCTCGGCGGGCGGGCCCACGAAGGTGATGCCCTGGGCCGCTGCCGCGCGGGCGAGGTCCGGGTTCTCGGACAGGAAACCGTAACCGGGGTAAATGGCGTCGGCGCCGGCTTCCTTGGCGACGCGGACAACCTCCTCAACGTCCAGGTAGGCGCGGACCGGGTGGCCCACCTCGCCGATCAGGTAGGCCTCGTCAGCCTTCTGCCTGTGGATCGAGTTACGATCCTCGTGCGGGAAGACGGCAACGGTTTTTGCGCCTAGTTCATAACCAGCGCGAAACGCCCTAATCGCGATTTCTCCGCGATTGGCCACCAGAATTTTCGAAAACATACTTCTCCTGCATCATTGCGGGTGGATCGGTCGGTGGTCACAGTGTGTAGTGCCGCCAGCATCAAACACAAATCTTTGTGGCAACCATCACAACAGTATTCGTCATGTGCGCTGTATATGGGTACGGAGGACCATAAGGCGTGATATGTCAGGCCCTCCCCAGCAGTCCCCCGGGCGCGTAGAAAGCGGGATTCGGGGGCCGTGCACCATATGATGTTCAAGGGGCTTCGGCAAGTCCCGGGCTCCAGCTCTGCAGGAGCGGAAAACAGCGCGATACGGCAACCGGCGTTAGGTTTTGGGTTTTCAAGTGCAAGTAGTCAGCATCAGCAGCCTTAAAGGCGGCGTGGGAAAGACGTCCGTGACCACCGGCCTCGCCTCGGCGGCCCTCGCAGCAGGAATTTCCACCTTGGTGGTGGACCTCGATCCCCACGCTGATGCCACCACCGCCCTTGGCGTCCAGCCCAACGGAAAGCTGGACATCGGCCGGATGCTCAAGAGCCCGCGCAAGGCCAAGCTCCCCGAGAACGTCTCCGGCAGCAGCTGGGTTTCCAATGGTTCCAGCAACGGCACCCTGGACGTCGCCGTCGGCTCGGCACTGACCGGCATCTATGACCGGCCGGACCTTGGCCGCAGGGACCTTCGCCGCCTCTCCGCCGTCCTCGCGGGGACCAGCAGCTATGACCTGGTCCTGGTGGACTGCCCGCCTTCACTCAACGGACTGACCCGCATGGCCTGGAGCGCCAGCGATCGCGTGGTACTCGTGGCGGAGCCCGGACTCTTCTCGGTTGCGGGAACCGAGCGGACCATGCGCGCCATCCAGTTGTTCAAGCAGGAATTCGCACCGAACCTGGCCCCGGCGGGCATCGTTGCCAACCGCGTACGCACCGGCTCCACGGAACACGCGTTCAGGCTTGCCGAAATGGAATCCATGTTCGGGGAACTCCTGCTCAGCCCGCACATTCCGGAACAGGCAAACTGGCAGCAGATCCAGGGTGCAGCCCATTCGGTGCATCATTGGCCCGGCGACTCGGCCAAGAACTCCGCCAAGCTTTTCGACGCCTTGCTGCAGAACCTCATCACTGCTCCATCGGCTTCCCAGGCTCGCCGCCAAGGCTGAGCCACCCGCTGGACCGACGCGAAGAAGCCGCCTCCCTCTGCGGGAGGCGGCTTCTTTCGGTGCTGCTTAAAGTTTCGGTACTGCTTAAGTCCAGGCGCGGCTTAGCCGATCTTGCGGGCTACGCGTCGCTTGCTGAGTTCGTCGTCCGGAAAGGATTGTTCGGCGGCATGCTCACTCGGAAGGGCGGCGAGGCTCCCCTCGACCTCGCGCCATACGCGGCCCACGGCGATGCCGAAGACGCCTTGGCCACCTTGCACCAGGTCAATGACTTCATCCGCGGACGTACATTCGTAGACGCTGGCGCCATCGCTCATGAGCGTAATCTGTGCCAGGTCTTCCACACCGCGTTC
Organism: Paenarthrobacter sp. NPDC018779; assembly: GCF_044391085.1. Classification (NCBI taxonomy): domain Bacteria; kingdom Bacillati; phylum Actinomycetota; class Actinomycetes; order Micrococcales; family Micrococcaceae; genus Paenarthrobacter; species Paenarthrobacter sp. NPDC018779. Next base: position 364,910 of record NZ_JBIRZS010000003.1, read on the forward strand.
CCGCAGGTGCTCCACGGCACTCCGGATTTGCTGCAGCGAGACTCCGGTGTCCAACAACCGCTTGACGACCTTGAGGACCAGGATGTCGCGGAATCCGTAAAGGCGCTGGGAACCGGAACCGGCGGCGCCGCGGACAGCGGGTTCAACCAAGCCGGTGCGTGCCCAGTAGTCGAGTTGGCGGTACGTGATTCCCGCGGCCTTGCATGCGGTGGGGCCGCGGTAGCCTGCGTCCTCGTCCAGCACTGGAAGGTCCTCCGTAAAGAGCAAACCTTGGGCGCCGGATGCGGGCGCAGCAATGCCGGTCGAGGCCTGCTTCAGCTCGCCTGCTTCGCCTTTCGGACTCACGTGACCTCCTTGTTGACAGTTCCCTTGGGGACGGTGCACAGCACTGAAACACAACGCTGAAAATCAGCCGTGTAATTCCCACAAGTCCGCACCTTCCAGTGTGACTTGCGCCGGCAGTGTATGCAACGGGAACTTGATACTTCGACGTTAGGCCGGTAAAGGCCCTAGGTCAAAGACGTTGGCCGCGAAAAAAGGCGTGTCGAAACTTTCACCCTCAACTTTAGGCTTAGGGTGGCTCAACCTTCGAAATCCTCAGGCTCCACGTCGTCCAGAAACTCGCGGAAGCGGCGCATCTCGCGTTCTTCGTCCACGCTGGGATCCGGCTCGGAGTCTTCGCCCTCGTCGTGTTCAGTGATGCGGACGCCAGCCTCCTCCATGACTGCGTCGGCGCACCAGATGCGGCACTTTGCCCGCAAAGCCAAGGCCAGGGCATCCGACGCCCGCGAACTCACCACGGTGCCGTCGTCGAACTGCAGTTGGCCGTAGAAGATGTTGTCCTCGACCGCAACGATGTTGACGCTGATGATCGAGTGGCCCAGGGACTCAACAACGTCGATCAGGAGATCGTGCGTCATGGGGCGTGGCGGAACCACGCCCTGCTGGGCGAGGGCGATGGCGCTGGCCTCGGGAGTGCCGATCCAAATGGGAACATGCCGCTCCCCCTTGAGTTCCCGGAGCAGGACCAAGGGCTGGTTGGAGGGCAGCTCAATGCGAACGCCGACAATTTCTACTTCGATCATCAGGAGTCCATCCGTGAGATGCGGTGGTGGACCAGCGCCCGGTGCAAGGTGAGGCAGAGGTCGCTGATTTCGCGCGCGGCTTCGGCCGCCCGGGCCTGCGACGCAGCATCCTTCCGCGACGTCAGCGGCGCCACGGCCCTTTCCACCAGGCCAAACTCGCGGTCGGCGGCGGCCTGGAACGGCCGCAAGTGCCGGGGCTCCAGGCCGTGGACTTCCAGCTGGACACAGGCACGGGCAACCTGGAGGGCGTGTTCGTCGAACTTGCCGCCAATGTGGCTGATCAGCCCGAAACTCAGCAGGGACTCCAGCAAGGGCACGCTCGCACCCGACTCGGCTCGAAGCTGTTCGTCCGTCAGCGTCCGGGCACGGCCATGGACCTCGGCAGCCATCTCGGCAGTAACTGCCCGGGGCGTGACCGAGACTCCAGGCGGGAGATTGTCCGGGCGCTCCCCACGGTCGATCGCATCCAGGTAATCCTTGATCACCTTCAGAGGCAAGTATTGGTCGCGCTGGAGGGCCAGGACGAACCGCAGGCGTTCCACATCGCTGTCCGCGTACTGCCGGTAACCGGCCGGCGTGCGCTTGGGATTGATGAGGCCCTTTTCCTCAAGGAAGCGGATCTTGGACGCGGTCATCCCGGGGAAATCGTCGCTCAGTTGAGCCAGGACTTCCCCGATGTTCAGGACCTGCGGTCCGCGACGTTCCGGCTGGGCCATTGCCACAGGCAGGTACCCCGGGGTCAGGCTTGGCCCGCCGGGCGGCCAGGGCTCAGGTAGTAGGTCAGCCGGAACTTGCCGATCTGCACTTCGTTGCCGCTCTTGAGTTGCACCCGGTCCACACGGTCGTGGTTGACGTACGTGCCGTTCAGGCTTCCCATGTCCACCAGTTCGAAGCCGGCGGAAGTGCGGTGAAATTCGACGTGCTTGCGTGAGACTGTGACGTCGTCCAGGAAGATGTCAGCATCAGGGTGCCGGCCGGCCGTGGTGGTATCTGCGTCCAGCAGGAACCGCGCTCCGGCGTTGGGGCCACTGTGGGCAATGAGCAGCGCGGAGTCCGGCGGCAGCGCGTCAACCGACGCGCGCTCTTCCGGTGCAAGCTTGGGAGCAATGCTGGGCTCATCCCACGTTGGCGTGATGCTGATCGAGGTGGTCTCCGACGTGGGCTGTTCCTCCGCGCCGTTCCCTACATTGGCTTGGTTCTTGTCGCCGCCAACCATGGAATTTCCTCCTCATCCGCCGGCATTCCAAAACCTGCCGGCCACATCCACCTCCCGGTACCGCCGGGCAAATCGGTTGCTGGCCCGCCTTCCCGTAACTTCCCGCAGGGGAAATACAGCCGGGCGGGCCAGATAACTTTAGCCTACCTGTTGTTCGTACTCCGATGCACTGAGCAGGGAATCCACTGCGTCAGCATCGGCGAGTTTGACTTCAAAAAGCCAGCCCTCGCCGTAAGGATCGGAGTTGATAAGGGCAGGATCCTGGTCCAAGGCGTCATTCCTGTTGATGACTTCGCCGCTGACCGGGGCATAGATATCGCTGACGCTCTTGGTCGATTCAACCTCGCCCACAACATCATTTCCGGTGATCTTGGTTCCCGGTTCCGGCATCTGGGCATAGACCACATCGCCCAGGGCATCCTGGGCAAAATCCGTGATGCCTACACGGACAACTCCGTCGCCGTCCGGCGCCGAAACCCATTCGTGTTCTGCGGTATAGGAAAGATCGGCTGGAATATTGCTCATGGGTCGCCTTTCATCGGGACTTTATTGGACCTCGACGGCGGCCCGGGCATCCGGCCACCGCTGAAAGTATAGGCATAATTCCGTTACGCCCTGTGAGGTCTCTGCCATGATTGACCCATGACTGAACAAGCACAAGTACCACCCGGGAAAAAGGGCAATTGGGGCGTCAAAATAATCCTGGTCATTGTGGCATTGCTTGTTGCTGTGGCAACCTACTTTGTTTTGGGCGCAATACTCCCCCGCTGGTGGTCGGACGTCATCGCAGGACAAATTCGGCGCGACCTTGGTGCCAGCGTCCTGGTGGGCATGTTCTACGGATTCGTCTTCACCTTCGTTCCCCTGGTGATTGCCTGGCAAGCCACGCACAAGGCAGTAAAGTGGCCCCTCAAGATCGTCATCCTCCTGTTGGCGGTAGCGGTGGCAACGCCCAACCTCCTGACGGCGGGAATCGTGTTCGGCTCCAGCGAATCCGCCCACGCAGGCCAACGCACCCTCAGCGTGGATGCCGGCTTCTTCACCACATGGACGGCGATCTCCGCAGTGGCGGCCGCGGTCATCTTCGCCACAGTCACCATTCTTTGGACCGTGTGGCGTCGCCGTGGCAAGCAAATGAAGGCACTCAAGCAAGCCGAACTGGAACGCGCACGTTCCGCCAAGGCCGCACCTTCGACGGAAGACGCAGGGAACGGGACGCCCGCTGGACCGTAAGCCCAGGCAATCTGCGCCCTGGAGTCTGGCCCGGCGCCAACTGAGCATGAAGAAGCCCGCCCCGGATAAATATCCGCGGCGGGCTTTTCCATGCTGCCGTCAGCGTCAGGCGACGGTGGCCGCCCGGGGTTCGCGTTCGACGTCGGACGCCTGCTTTGGCGCCGAAGCATCCTTGCGCTTGGCCCCCACAGCGGCCGCCGCCATGACAAGGAGGGCTGCCACCGTGATCCCCGCCCCGACCCAAATGGGCGATGTGTAGCCGAGGCCTGCGCTGATGGTCACGCCGCCGAGCCAGGCACCGAGGGCGTTGCCAAGGTTGAACGCACCAATGTTGGCCCCGGACGCCAGGGTGGGAGCCGACGTGGCGAAATGCATGACGCGCATCTGGAGCCCGGGAACCGTGGCGAAGCCAAAGCCTCCCATGAGCGCAAGCGAGACGAGGGTGGCAATGCTGCTGGAAGCCGTCAGGGCGAAGAACACCAGGACAAGCACCAAGCCACCGAGGATCACCATCAGGGATGCATCGAGGGCCTTGTCTGCCGCCTTGCCGCCCAGGAAGTTGCCCACGAACAGTCCGGCACCGAACAGCACCAGGAGCCACGGAACCGAACTTGCCGCGAACCCGGAGACCTCGGTCAGGGTGAAGGCAATGTAGGTGAACGCACCGAACATGCCGCCGAATCCGAGGATGGTCACCACAATGGAAAGCCACACCTGGCCGGAGCGGAAGGCCCCGATTTCGGTTCGCAGGCTCTTGGCGGCTTCGGCACTGGCCTTGGGCACCATGAGGGCAATGCCTGCCAAGGCAATGACCCCAATGACGGTAATGGCCCAGAAGGTGGAGCGCCAGCCAAAGTTCTGGCCGAGCAGGGTGCCGAACGGCACTCCCAGGACGTTCGCCGCGGTGAGGCCGGTGAACATGATGGCGATTGCTCCGGCCTTTTTGTGGGCGGGAACCAGGCTCGCGGCTACCACCGAACCGATGCCAAAGAACGCTCCATGGCACAGCGCGGCAATGATCCGGCCAACCAGCATGGCGCTGTAGGTTTCTGACACCGCCGACAGGAAGTTGCCAACAATGAAGAGGACCAGGAGGCCCATGAGCACGGGCTTTCGGGGAAGCCTGGTCACAGCCGCCGTCACCAGGAGAGCGCCGACGGTGACGCTTAAGGCGTAGCCGGAGATGAACCAGCCGGCCGACGCTTCGCTGACGCGGAAATCGGCCGCTACTTCGGGCAAGAGGCCCATGATGACGAATTCGGTCAATCCGATACCGAAACCGCCCAGGGCAAGGGCAATCAACCCTGCAGGCATGTGGAGAGCTCCTTCAATGGGGTGGTCCCCTGGAGTGGAAGTGCGCCGCCGGGAACCGTAGAATAATAGTTGCAGACGCTTTATATATAGTTGCACACGCTAGATAATTGCGCAAGCAACTACTTTACGCAGTCTGCAATCGGACCACCACCAAGTCAGGAGCACAGCAGACATGGGCATCAAGGATGACGCCGTAGAGGTACGGGCACAGGGATGGCGCACGCTTGCCGCCCTGCACGGGAGCATCGAGGCCGAACTGGAGAAGGCACTCCAGGCCTCCAGCGAGCTCTCGGTGGTGGAGTACACGGTCCTTGACGCGCTGAGCCGGCAAGACGGCTGGCACATGCGCATGCAGCAACTCGCCCGCGCCACGGCACTTTCCAGCAGCGCTACTACCCGGCTGGTGAACCGTTTGGAGGATCGCGGGCTCCTCACCCGCATCCTCTGTGCCGATGACCGCCGCGGGATCTACACGGAACTGACAGTGGCCGGACAAAAGCTGCTCGTGGATGCCAAGCCCGTCCATGACGAGACGTTGGCATCAGCACTGGCTGCGGCCGAACGGGTTCCGGAACTCGAGCCGCTGGTGCGGGCGCTCGGCGCTTTGCAGGCAGTCTGACGCGCACATTCCCAGGGGTGGCCTGGCGCCCGCCGGGCCACCGAAGGATAAGCCGCACGACTTAACGACCAAAGGCCGGAGTCCCGTGTTTCCACGGGACTCCGGCCTTTATGGTCGGGCTGACAGGATTTGAACCTGCGACCCCTTGACCCCCAGTCAAGTGCGCTACCAAGCTGCGCTACAGCCCGCTGGTTCCACCGTTCTCCGCCACGGTATTCCTCCGAAGATTCCTACCTAAGCAGTCCGGCCGAACCACCTCCAAAAGCTTACACGAAGTTGGAGGCCGCTCATGCCATCAGAGCCAAAGTTGGCTGTGATGCGCGTCTCATTTACTTTTTCCGGCCGCGCTTCTCGCGAACGCGCATGTTGACCTCGATGGGCGTGCCCTCGAAGCCGAACGTTTCGCGCAGGCGCCGGGTGATGAAGCGGCGGTATCCGGGGTCCAGGAAGCCGGTGGTGAACAACACGAACTTCGGCGGCCTGCTGGAGGCCTGGGTGCCGAAGAGGATGCGCGGCTGCTTTCCGCCACGGACAGGGTGCGGGTGGGCTGCCACGAGTTCACCCAGGAACGCGTTGAGGCGCCCGGTGGGAATACGGCGGTCCCAGCTCTCCAGCGCCTTGTCCAGCGCAGGAACCAAACGGTCCTTGTGCCAGCCGGTCTTGGCGGAGATGTTCACGCGGGGTGCCCATTCAACGTGTGCCAGGTCCTGTTCGATTTCGCGTTCCAGATAACGCCGACGCTCATCGTCCAGGAGGTCCCACTTATTGAAGGCCAGGACCAGCGCACGGCCGGATTCAATGGCCAATTGCAGGATGCGGACGTCCTGCTCGCTGAGGACCTCGTCCACGGCGAGGAGCACGACGGCGACCTCCGCCTTCTCGAGCGCGGACTGCGTTCGCAGCGAGGCGTAGAAGTCCGCGCCTTGGGCCATGTGCTGGCGGCGGCGGATACCGGCGGTGTCCACGAAGCGCCACGTGCGGTCGCCGAGTTCGATGAACTCGTCCACAGGGTCACGCGTGGTTCCTGCCAGCGGGTCCACCACAACACGCTCCGAACCAGCGAGCTTGTTCAACAGCGAGGACTTGCCGACGTTCGGGCGACCGATGAGTGCGATGCGGCGCGGGCCACCGGACCGCTCGACGCCTTCCACCTGCGAGAACTCCGGCAAGGTGTCGATGACATGGTCCAGGAGGTCGGCGACCCCGCGGCCGTGCAGGGCCGAGACCGGATATGGCTGGCCGAAACCAAGGCCCCACAACGAGGCGGAGTCGGCTTCCTGCGCAAAGTCGTCCACCTTGTTGGCCACCATGATGACCGGCTTCTTGCTCTTGCGAAGCATCTTCATGACGCCTTCGTCCGTGGCGGTGGCGCCAACGGCGGAGTCCACGACGAACAGCACGGCGTCGGCAAGCTCGACGGCCATCTCGGCTTGGTCGGCCACGCGGGCGTGGATGCCCTTGGCGTCGTGCTCCCACCCGCCGGTATCCACCAGCGTGAAGTTCTTGCCGTTCCAGCGGGCCGAGTACATCACACGGTCGCGGGTGACACCCGGGGTGTCCTCCACCACGGCTTCACGACGGCCCAGGATTCGGTTGACCAGGGTGGACTTGCCAACATTGGGACGGCCGATGATGGCCAGGACCGGATCCAGCTTGAGCGGACCCTCGTCGCCTTCGTCCTCGTAGTCGCCGCTAAGGAGGGCAGCATCGTCTTCGTCGAGCTCGTAATCATCGAGTCCGGCACGAAGGGTGGCGGCCCGGAGCTCCGCTTCCTCGTCGTCCAAGGCAGCCAGATTTTCAGCCACCTGGTCGGTGCCGGTGGGCGTGTATTCGTCGTCGCCGGCACCATGGTGGCCGGATTTTTGAGTCGTATCGCTCATTGCACTTTTCCTTCAGTGGTGGTCTGCCGGGGTTCCGGCTACTTCGATGTGGCGGTGGTGTTGGTCCGGTTCAGGGGCCGCTTCCCGGGGAAGGGCCTGCCCGGTCTTCCGGACGGCATCCTGGACGTGTGCTGCCAGGGCATCGCGGATTGCCGTCGCCGCCCTGTCCATTGAAACACGCCCCGATTCGCCCTTCCGGCGCTGCACCGTCAGGGGTTCGCCGAAGCTGACGTACAGCTTCCTGCGCAGGCGGGGAATATGGTCGCGATGCTCGCCTGGGTGTCGCGTACCAAGGATGGCCACGGGAATTACCGTGGCACCGGAGTTGACCGCCAGCCAGGCAACCCCGCCGCTGATGGTTTCGGCGGCACCGGTCCCCCGTGTCCCTTCCGGCAGGATGCCGACGCAACGGCCGGCGTCGAGCAGTTCCTTGCCCAGGTGCAGGGCGGCACGGTCGCCGCTGCGGTCCACCGGGATCTGGCCCGAAGCCGTCAGGGCCCTGCCCAGGAAACCCTTGAACATCTCCTTCTTGACCATGATGTGCATGGGCCGTGGCGCGACACCGTACATGACGGGGCCGTCCAGGAAGCTGATGTGGTTCGCAGCAAAAATGACCGGACCGGCGGCAGGGATATTGCTCTTGCCCGTCACCGAGGTCCTGTAGAGAACGTGATCCAGGAACCACCCGATGGGACGGCTCCAGAAACGGTTCCAGGATGCCGGGAGCCGCTGCTGTCCCGTTAGCCCTTTCTGCTCAGTCGCCATAGATGACCTTGCTGACAATCGCCAACGCGGTTTGGACGGTTTCCTCAAAGTCTAGGTCCGAGGAATCCAGGGTCACCACACCATCGGCGGCCTGGGTGAAGTTGACCACCGTGGAATCCTTCGCATCGCGCTGGATCACCTGCGCGGCGAGTTGTTCCTTGGTCTGGGTGCCGCCCAACTGGATTCGACGACGGCGGAGCCTGGCTTCCTCGCTGGCGGTCAGGAGCATGCGCACTTCGGCACCGGGCGCGACGACCGTGGTGATGTCGCGGCCTTCCACCACCATGCGGTGATGGTGCTGGTCGATCAGTTGCCGCTGCCGGCGGATCAGTTCCGTCCTGGCACCCAAGGTGGTGGCCACGGCACTGACGGACGAGGAAATCCGGGGATCCCTGATTTCCTCCGTCACGTCCGTTCCGTCCACGGCCACGTACTCGTTCGAGGCGCTGGTGCTGATTTCCAACGGCATGGTCTTGGAAGCAAGTTCAACGGCGGCGCCATCGTGCAGGTCCACCCCGGTCTTGAGGCAGTACCAGGTCAACGCGCGGTACATGGCGCCCGTGTCCAGGTAGGCCAGCTTCAGCCGCTTGGCCACTTCCTTGCTGACACTCGATTTGCCCGATCCGGAGGGACCGTCGATCGCTATCACGAGCGGCTTGCCGGGACGGGCAACCGTCTCCGGGCCAAAGAATTCACGCGTCATTACTGGAGTACCCGCCATCCACGATCGGTCAATGCTTCAACAAGGAGGTCGTGCTTGCTGGGCAGGACGGAGATTTCCACCATGCCCACGTTCTGTCCCGACGAATGGTCCAGCCGAAGGTCTTCCAGGTTGACGCCGATCTCGCCGATCTCGGTGAGGAGCTGCGCGATCTGGCCCGGCCTGTCATCGACCAGGATGGTCAACCAGGAATATGCCTGCGGCGGGCCGCCGTGCTTCCCCGGAATCCGGGCCTGCCCCGCGTTGCCTTCGCTGATCAGTTGGGCAAGGTCAAGCCTGGCACCAGGGGCGAACGGATCCTCCAAGGTGCCGATCAGCCGGTTGAGGTCCTCGCGGACGCCGTGGAGAATGTCCACGACCTTCTCCGCATTTCCACCGAGGATCTGGACCCAAAGGGTGGGATCGCTTGCTGCGATACGCGTGGTGTCCCGCAGGCCGTTACCGGCAAGGGACAGCGCATGGAGCGGCGTCCCCTGGAGCCGGCTGGCCAACAGTGAGGACATGATCTGCGGCAAGTGCGACACCAGGGCCACAGCCTCATCATGTTCATCGGCGCTGAACTGGGAAACGAATGCGCCCAGGTCCCCCGCCAGCGAGCGTGCTGCCTGGCGTGCCTCGTCCGCAGTTTCTTCGGACGGGCAGATAACCCACGGCATGGACGTGAACAACTCGCCCCTGGCTGCCACGGGTCCGGACTTCTCCCGGCCTGCCATCGGGTGGGTGCCCACATAGCGGGACATATCCACGCCTCGCGAACGCAAGTCGGCCTGGATGCCAGCTTTAACGCTGGCAATGTCGACGACCACGGCTTCCGGGTAATCAGCCAGCGCCTTTTCGACGACGTCTGCCGTGACATCCGGGGGTGCCGCCACAACCACAAGCTGCGGCTGGGCATCCAGCTCGTCAAGCGGACGACCCGCGCCAATGTCCACGGCCACAGCCTGGTTGGTGGGCGAGGTGTCGAACAGGAAAACCGGGACGCCGCGCCCACGCAGGCCAAGGCCGATGCTGGCACCGAGCAGGCCCGTACCAAGTACCACGACGGGGCCATCCAGATGGCCCCGTCCGTGCGTGCGGAATGCCGACATGCCTAGAGTCCCACGGCGGCCATCAGGTGGCCGATTTCCTGCTTGCCGAGGTTGCGGATGCTGCCCTGACGCTGGTCGCCCAGGCCAATCGGTCCGACCTTGACGCGGACCAGCCGCTGCACCGGGAAGCCGACGGCGTCGAACATACGGCGCACGATCCGGTTCTTGCCCGAGTGCAGGACGACCTCGATCAGCACGTGGCCGGGAGTGGAGTCCACCAAGCGGAAGGAGTCCACCGCGGCCACGCCGTCCTCGAGCTCCACACCGGACTTGAGCTGGGCGCCGACGCCCTGCGGGAACGGTCCACGGACCTGGACGAGGTACGTCTTAGGCACCTCATACGAAGGATGGGTCAAGCGGTTGGCAAGTTCGCCGTCGTTGGTCAACAACAGCAAACCCTCAGTGGCGACGTCCAGGCGGCCCACGTGGAACAGGCGTTCGCCCTTGTTCTTGTTGGTCTTGAGGAAATCGCTGATGCAGGGACGGCCCTCGGGGTCTTCCATGGTGGACACGACGCCCTTGGGCTTGTTGAAGACCATGTAGACGAGCGTCTCGTCCAACTGGATACGGATACCGTCGACGTGGATGACGGCCGACTTGGGGTCCACGCGCATCCCCAGCTCAGTGGTCACCTGGCCATCGACTTCGACGCGGCCTTCGAGGATCATCTCCTCGCAGACACGACGGGAGGCGACGCCGGCCTGCGCCATGACCTTCTGCAGGCGCACGCCATCGACGTCGTGCAGGTCCGACTGCGGAACGTCCTGGCGTGGACCGCGGTTGCGGCCCGGCTTGCGGACGGGGCCAAGGTTCTGGCCGAAACGCTCGCTGCCGAAGGCCTTGGAGCCGTACTGCTTGGCGTTGCCGGGCTTCGGCTTGGGCTTGAGGGCGCCGGGCGTGCCGGGTGCCTTGCCGTATCCCGGCTTGTTGGAACCGGGCTTGCGGAAGGGTTTGGCGGGCTTCGCCGCCTGGCCCCGACCGCCGGCCGTCGTGGGGTTGTCGGGGTCGAAAGGAGCCGCTTCCCGCGGCTTTGCGGCCTTGAACGGCCGGCCCTCGCCCTGCTTGAAGGTGCGCTTTCCAGCGCCGGCACCGCCGCCGCGGCCAGCAAAGCCGCCGGCGTTGGAGCGTCCTGCGCCGCCCCTTGCCTCATTGCGTCCGGAGTTGTTGCGTCCCGAACCGTTACGTGGTGAACCCTGGCGTCCCGCCTGTGTCATGACCCGTCCTTGTGTAGTATTGGCCGGCCTTCCGTGCTGCAATCAACACTAGCCAGCCTGGCAGGCAATCGCCTGCCCCTGCTGCTGCGGCACGCCCTGCGCGCCGTGAACCAATATGTACTTGTGCCGAATGGTTACATCCGGCTTGCGTCGTAATACTCGTCGATCCCTTCGAGGCCGGGGAGGTGCGGTGACAGTTGCGGCAAGTCCGCGACTGAACCGATGCCCATCCGTTCCAGGAAATATGAGGTTGTCCGGTACAGGATTGCCCCGGACTCGGGATCGTTCCCGGCGTCTTCGATCAATCCACGCTGGGTCAGTGTCCTGACGACGGAATCGACGTTAACGCCGCGAATTGCGGACACCCTGGCCCTTGAGACCGGCTGGCGGTAGGCAATGACCGCCAAAGTCTCCAGTGCTGCCTGGGTCAGCCTGGTGGTTTGGCCCTCAAGGACGAACCTGCCAACGATGTGGGCGAAATCCGGCCGCGAGTAGATCCGCCAACCACCGGCGATGTTCCGCAATTCAAAACCCCGGGGTGCGTTGCTGGCAGCGGCAAAGCCTTCAGCATCCACGTCCGGGGCTTTAACAGTATAGCCGCTATACTCGCGCCGGAGTTCCTGCAGCAAATCGTCGACGACGGCGACGGTCACGTTCAGTCCCGCGGCCAGCTCCTCCGCGGTGGCCGGCTCATCGATGACCATCAACACAGCTTCCAAGGCGGCCTTTGCGCCGCCGGGGAGCGCCTCAAGTTCGGCCAGGCCGTCCGTTCCTGCCGGCTGCTCAGTCATCTGCGGCTCCATCTCCCAGGTCCTCGTACTCTTCGCTCAGGTTTGAGCTGTCCCACTCTGCGTCGCTTCCAGTCCATCGGACCAACAACTGGGCCAAGGGAACGGGCTGCTCAAACGCGACCACACGGTCACGGAACATCTCGAGCAGGGCCAGGAAGCGGGCAACCACCACCAGGGTGCTCTCGGCGTCTGCGATCAGCACCTGGAACGTCAGCGGCGCTCCCAACTGCAGACGGTAGCCGAGGATCTCAGCTTGCTGCTTCACGCTGACGGGTGGGGCATGCAGGTGGCCCAGGCCTACTTCGGTGGGCGGGGCGTCTTTGGGTTTGAGCGCCTTGGCGGCAAGTTCGGCAAATTGATCCGGGGTGTGACGCCACACGAGCTCCGGCAACAACGCTGCAAAATGACCCTCCAGGGCCACGTGCCGCGGGAACCTGCGGCCTTCCTCTTCCAACTGGTTGCCGAGGAGCCCCGCCACTTCCTTGAAGGCCTTGTATTGCAACAACCGGGCGAACAGGAGGTCACGGGCTTCCAGCAGCGCAATGTCCTCGTCGTCTTCCACCTCGCCGGCGGGCAGGAGGCGGGCAGCCTTCAGATCAAGCAGGGTGGCCGCAATGACCAGGAACTCGCTGGCTTCGTCCAGCGCCCAGTCCTCCCCCAGTTCCTGCAACCTGCGGATGTACTTGATGAACTCGTCCGTCACCGTTGCGAGGGCCACCTCAGTGATGTCCATCTTGTGCTTGGCGATCAGGCCGAGCAGCAGGTCGAAAGGGCCTGTAAAGTTGGCCAGCCGTACCTCAAAGCCGCCCTTTGACGCTTCGGAGGTGCCGGCGTCGGGCGTTGAAACGGAGGAGTCCACCGCGAGCGGCGGGGCAGAGGGCGATCCCACGCCGACGGCTACGGCGCGCCGCCGCGCGAGATCAGTTCCTTCGCGAGCCGTCGGTAGGCGTCCGCACCGACGTGGTTGCCCGCGTAACTCGTGATGGGCTCGGCGGCAACGGTGGCGTCCGCGAACTTAATGGAACGCTTGATGACGGTCTCGAACACTTTGTCCCCGAAGGCCTCCACCAGGCGGGAGATGACCTCGCGGCTGTGCAGGGTGCGGGCGTCGTACATGGTGGCCAGGACGCCGTCCACTTGCAGGCGCGGGTTCAGGCGGTCCTGCACCTTCTCGATGGTTTCCACCAGGAGGGCGACAGCGCGCAGGGCAAAGAACTCACAGATCAGCGGGATGATGACACCGTGCGCGGCAGTCAGCGCGTTGACGGTCAGCAGGCCCAGCGACGGCTGGCAGTCGATCAGGACCACATCGTATTCGTCCTCGACACTCTTGAGGGCACGGTCCAGTACTTGCTCGCGGGCCACCTCATTGACGAGTTGCACCTCGGCGGCGGACAAGTCGATGTTGGCCGGCAGGAGGTCCACGCCCTCCACGCCGGTCTGGTGGATGGCTTCGCGGATGCTCACCTTCCGGTCCATCAGCACGTTGTAGACGGTGAGGTCCAATTCATGGGGGTTGACGCCCAACCCGGCCGACAATGCGCCCTGCGGGTCGAAGTCCACCAACAGCACGCGGCGGCCGTACTCGGCGAGCGCGGCAGCAAGGTTGATGGTGGACGTGGTCTTGCCCACTCCGCCCTTCTGGTTGACCATGGCGATGACTCTCGCCGGGCCGTGCGAAGCAAGCGGAGCCGGTTCCGGGAAGTCGCGGTGCGGGCGGCCCGTGGGCCCCATGATTGCGTCTTCCAGATCGAGCTCGGTGCCTGCCAGGGTTGCTGTTCCCCGTTCGATGCTCACGTATCCAACCACTCTTTCGACGACGATCTTCCCGGCCGCCGGTCCCGTGGGACCAGCACTGCTACCCACCTAGGCTACAGCGACCGACACGGTATTCCGGGGAACTTGACATTGCCCGGCCTTTGAGCCTTTACCCTCTAGTAGAGGTGGAAGGTTTGGGATTTTCCTGCTCCCCGCGCACGAAAGAAGGCCGGCGCCCCTGCGGGCACCGGCCTTCAGACGGGCTTGGGATTCGGTGGAGGACTAGACGGTTGCCTTCTCGCGGGCGTCGGCCTCGGGAGTCTCGGCCACCTCGTCATGGGCCAGCATGGTCTGCTCGTCGAAGGGCGAGTTGCCGGACAGCACCTGGTTGACCTGGTTGGTGTCGATTTCCTTGACCCATGTACCGATCAGGACCGTTGCCACGGCGTTGCCGGTGAAGTTGGTCAGCGCCCGTGCCTCGGACATGAAGCGGTCGATACCGACGATCATGCCCACACCACCCAGCAGTTCCGGCTTGTGTGCCTGCAGCCCGGCGGCCAGCGTGGCCAAGCCTGCACCGGTGACGCCTGCCGCGCCCTTGGAAGCGATGATCATGAAGACCAGGAGGGAGATCTGGGCGCCCAGGTCAAGCGGCGTACCCATGGCGTTGGCAACGAACAGGGAGGCCATGGTCAGGTAGATGGCCGTGCCGTCCAGGTTGAAGGAGTAGCCGGTGGGGACAGTCACGCCTACCACGGGCTTGGAAACACCCAGGTGTTCCATCTTGGCGATGAGGCGCGGCAGCGCAGCTTCGGAGGAGGAGGTGGAGAAGATCAGCAGGTATTCGCGGGCCAGGTACTTCATCAGCTTGAAGATGTTCACGCCGGCAACCGCACGGAGCAGGGTGCCGAGGATGACCACGATGAACAGGATGCAGGTGATGTAGAAAGCGATCATCAGGGTGAACATGCTGAGGATTGCCTGCGCACCTGTTGCGCCAACGACGGCGGCAATGGCACCGAACGCACCTACCGGGGCGAGCCACATGATCATGATCAGGATGCGGAACACGAGGCGCTGCCCGTGGCCGATGGCCGCGAGGATCGGCTGGCCCTGCTTGCCCATCTTCTGGAGCGCGAAGCCCACCAGGATGGCAGCCAGCAAGGTGGGAAGCACCGGAATGTCACCGGGAATGATGCCGAGCAGGAAGTCCACCGTGCTGTCCGTGGCGGCCTTCTTGTTGGGGTCGTAGGGGGTCAGCTTGAGGCCCTCGCCCGGGTGGATGAGGTTACCGACCACCAGGCCAATGGCGAGCGCGAACGTGGACATGGCCACGAAGTACCCCAGGGCGAGTCCGCCCACCTTGCCCACCGTGGCGGCCTTGGCAATGGAGCCGATGCCCAGGACGATGGTGCAGAAGATGACGGGTGCGATCATCATCTTGATCAGCTTGATGAAGCCATCGCCGAGCGGCTTGAGCGACTTGCCGACTTCGGGGAACACCAGGCCAACAACGGCACCGAGCACGACTGCGAGAATGACAGCGATGTACAGGTAGTGCGACTTGTCGAGCCCCTTGCGCCCGCCGGTGGCGGCCAATGCCGACTCTCCTCGTTGAGAGGTCATGGGAATCTCCTTCTGGATACTGTGTAAGGCGCTGCGGTCCTGCACTTGTGTCCACTCCGCTGCCCTTGTGTGATATCCATCATTCAGCCGCTGGTGACATACATCACCGTTGCGGTCATATTGGTCATGGGAGGCCCACACGTGTTTCATAGCTGGAGCATTGCCCGCAGGTTGTTCGTGGCGAACCTGCTGTTCGTCATTGTGCTGACGGCGGCTTTCGGCGCTTTCTCTGTGGCCGAGGCCAGGAACCGGGCCTACGATGACGCGGGCAGCCGGATGCAGGCGATCGTCGCCTCCATTGCCAACAACCCCTTGGTCCTGCAGGCTGCCTCCAGCCCCGATCCTTCCGCCACCCTGCAGCCCTATGCCTTGAAGGTTAGGGACACTGCGGATGCGGATTTCATCACGATCATGGCCCCGGACAGGACCCGGTGGACCCACCCCCGGCCCGAGGAACTGGGCAAGCCCTACATTGGAACCATCGAGCCGGCCCTGCAAGGCCAAACGTTTACCGAAGTAACTGCGGGAACCTTGGGCCCCTCGGTCCGGACCATCGCCCCGGTCAAGGACGCGGCCGGGTCCGTCAAAGCCCTGGTGGCGGCCGGCATCACGGTGCGCACAGTGGACACGGATCTCGCTGAACGGCTGACCGTGATCGGCGCCATCGCCTTGGGAGTCCTCTTCTTTGGTTCCGTGGCGTCCTGGTTGCTGGGACGATACCTGCGCTCCGTCACGCGTGGATGGGGACCCGAGCAACTGGCCCAGCTGTTTGCCTACTACGAATCGGTCCTGCACTCGGTGCGTGAGGGCCTCATCCTCATCGACACGCGCGGCAACGCCGTCATGTACAACGACCAGGCAGCCGAATTGCTGGGCCTGGAGCCGACCGAAGCGGACCGCTCCCCCGACCAGGCACCACGGCTCGCCGAGCTTCCCTTCGACGGCAGCCTGCGCGCCCTGTTTGAGTCCGGCCGGCCGGCACACGACGAGATCCATCTGACGGGTTCCCGGATCCTGGTGGTAAACCAGGCCCCGGCCGTTGGTCCCGTCCCACCCAGGAGCCGCCAGAAACCCGCGGTCTACGGCACCGTGGCCACCATCCGCGACCGTACCGAGATCGAAGCCCTGGGCACGGAACTGGAAACCATGAAGACCCTCTCCGACGCCCTGCGAGCGCAGACCCATGAACACGCCAACCGCCTGCACATGATCGTCTCCCTCCTGGAGCTCGGCCGCACGCCCCAGGCGCTTGAGTTTGCCACGAAGGACCTTGAGCTGAGCCAGCAGCTGACGGACGACATGCTGGCCGCTGTGGACGAACCAGTGATGAGCGCCCTGGTGATGGGCAAGGCCGCCGAGGCCCACGAACGCGGCGTGGAACTGAAGGTCCGGACATCCGGAACCGCGGGCGTTCGCGGACTGGAAATCCAGGACCTGGTGACCATCGTGGGAAACCTGCTGGACAACGCCATCGACGCAGCGGCAGCCGGCGGGCTCCCCCGCTCGGTGGAACTTGAGGTGCTGACCGGGAGTGCCGCCGTCGAGTTCGTGGTCCGGGACTCGGGTGCAGGGATCGATCCGGCTTCGATCGACGACGTCCTGCAGTACGGCTACAGCACCAAGTCATCGACGGGCGATCCGCGCGGCAGCCATGGCCGGGGCGTCGGGCTGGCACTGGTGCGGCAAGCGATCCAGAGGCTCAACGGTACGATGTCCATCGATAATCCGGGGACAACAGACAACCCGGGCGGCGCGCAGTTCCATATTGTACTGCCCACAACGGCTCCCGGGGAAGGGAAGGCATGACAGATATCCGCGTCCTGGTGGTCGAGGACGAACCGATCGCTTCCGATGCCCATTCGGTCTATGTGGGGAGGATCGAGGGCTTCACCGTGGTTGGTACCGCCCCCGACGGCCAATCGGCCCTCCGCCTCCTGGGCGAATTCGCCGCTTCCGGCTCACCTGTGGACCTGGTGTTACTGGACATGAACCTCCCCGACCTCCATGGACTGGACGTGGCCCGACGCATGCGGTCCGCTGGAATCCTTGCGGACATCATCGCCATTACGGCCGTCCGCGAACTCAGCATTGTCCGGAGCGCGGTGTCAATCGGTGTGGTGCAGTACCTCATCAAGCCGTTCACGTACGCCACCTTCGCGGACAAGCTCACCAGCTACAGGGCATTCCGCGACCAATTGGCCGGTTCCGCCACAGGGACCCCCGGCGCGGGCGCCTCGCAGAGCGATGTGGACCAGGCCTTCGCCAGCCTTCGCGCCCCCACGGACCTGCCCCTGCCCAAGGGGCTTTCCCCCTCCACACTGGAGGCAGTCAAGGACCTGGTACGCACCCGCGAACTCCCGGTATCCGCCAGCGAAGTCATGGAAGCAGTGGGAATGTCCCGCGTGACGGCCCGTCGCTACCTGGAGTACCTGGCCGACGCAGGCACCGTCACCCGGACCCCGCGGTACGGAACCCCCGGGCGACCGGAGAACGAATACGGATGGCGTCGCAGCTGACCGCTTCTGTATACATGTGAGGCACAAATACCGTGCATCGTGGAGTATTTGCAGTTCTTTGTATACACTGGCACTCATGCGCGCCAGTGACCGGGCTTACACCGCCCTCCGTGAGGACATCATCGAATGGCGCCTTCGTCCGGGTACTGTCCTTGCAGAAGTAGAGCAGTCCGAACGCCTCGGCGTCTCCAGGACGCCGGTCAGGGAAGCCCTCGGCCGGCTCACCGCTGAGGGACTGACGACGGCGGCAGGCGGCCGGGGCGTCGTGGTCACCGACATCTCCCTCGACAGCATCGATGAGCTCTTCGAACTGCGTGAAACCTTGGAAGTCAGGGCCGCAGCCTTGGCCGCGGAACGCGGCGATCCCGGCATTTTCAGTGAGCTGCAGGCACAACTGGACCGCGCGCCAGGACTGCTCCGGGAGTCGGACCCGGCACGGCACGACTACTACGCACTCGTGGGGCGCCTGGACGACGCCATCGATGCCGCTGTTGCCAACACCTACCTAGCCCAAGCCATGCGGGGCCTCCGCGTCCATCTGGTCCGTATCCGGCGACTCGCAGTCGATGACTCCGCCCGCCTCGCCGCCGCGGCCGCGGAACATGCAGCCATCGCCGAAGCAATAGCCGCCGGGAACCCACGGTTGGCCGAAGCCGCCACGATCGTCCACCTGCACCGCAGCCTCACCCACGTCAAAGCCGCACATCCGGCCCAGTGAACCGTCCAACCCAAAGGAGCACCATGGTCCAGAACCATCACGTCCGCGTTTACAAGTCCGAGGAGAACCTACCCCGCGAGGAGCAGTTGGCGCACAAGATCGCCGTGGTCGCGGCCGATCCTGTGGAAGTTTCCCCCGAGGTGACGGACATGGTGATCAACCGGATCATCGATAACGCCTCGGTGGCGATCGCTTCGTTGAACCGTGCGCCGATCGTTGCCGCCCGCGCCCAGGCACTGACCCACGGACCCTCCGCGAACGGCAAGGGCGCCTCGGTATTTGGCATCGAGGAGCGGGTTTCGCCGGAGTGGGCTGCGTGGGCCAACGGCGTAGCTGTCCGGGAACTGGACTACCACGACACTTTCCTGGCCGCCGACTACTCCCACCCGGGCGACAACATCCCGCCGATTCTGGCTGTTGCCCAGCACGTAGGTTCCAACGGCGCCGACCTGGTCCGCGCCATCGCCACCGGCTACGAAATCCAGGTGAACCTGGTCAAGGCCATCTGCCTGCACAAGCACAAGATCGACCACGTAGCCCACCTCGGACCCTCCGCAGCCGCCGGTATCGGCACCCTGCTCGGCCTGGACGTGGAGACCATCTTCCAGTCCGTGGGCCAGGCCCTGCACACCACCACCGCCACCCGGCAGTCCCGCAAGGGCGAGATCTCCACCTGGAAGGCCCACGCCCCCGCCTTCGCCGGCAAGATGGCGGTGGAGGCTGCGGACCGGGCCATGCGCGGACAGACCTCCCCCGTGCCGATCTACGAAGGCGAAGACGGCGTGATCGCCTGGATGCTCGACGGCCCCGACGCCTCCTACGAGGTACCCCTGCCGGAGAAGGGCGAGGCCAAGCGCGCCATCCTGGACACGTACACCAAGGAACACTCCGCCGAATACCAGGCCCAAGCGTGGATCGACCTGGCCCGCAAGCTCAACCGCGAACACCCCGAAACCACCGATCCCGCCAACGTGGACTCCGTGCTGATCAAGACCAGCCACCACACGCACTACGTGATCGGCTCCGGCGCCAACGACCCGCAGAAGTACTCCCCCACCGCATCCAGGGAAACCCTGGACCACTCCATCCCCTACATCTTCACCGTCGCCCTGCAGGACGGCGCCTGGCACCACGTGGACTCCTACGCCCCCGAGCGCGCCGCCCGCCCGGACACCGTGGAACTCTGGCACAAGGTCACCACCGTGGAAGACCCGGAATGGACCCGCCGCTACCACTCCCTGGACATCGCGGAGAAAGCCTTCGGCGGTTCCGTGGAAATCACCCTCACCGACGGCACCGTCATCACTGACGAAATCGCCGTCGCCGACGCGCACCCGCTCGGTGCCCGGCCGTTCGCCCGCGAGCAGTACGTGAACAAGTTCCGCACCCTCGCCGCCGGATTGGTGGAGGAGGCCGAGATCGACAGGTTCCTCGCCGCCGTCGAACGCGTCACCGAACTCGGCGAAGGCGAACTCGACCAGCTCAACATCACCGCCGCCCCGGGCGTCATCGACCCCAATAACGCGCCGAAGGGACTGTTCTAAATGCTGTACTCCAAAGTCACGCCCGAACAGAAACGCCTGCGCCTGCGCGAGTTGCTGGCCTCCGGGAACATCGCACAGTTCCCCGGCGCGTTCAACCCGCTCTCGGCACGCCTGATTGAAGAAAAGGGCTTCGCCGGGGTCTATATCTCCGGAGCCGTCCTGGCCAACGACCTCGGCCTGCCCGACATCGGCCTGACCACCCTCACCGAAGTCGCCACCAGGGCCGGGCAGATCGCCCGCATGACGGACCTGCCCTCGCTCGTGGACGCAGACACCGGTTTCGGTGAGCCCATGAACGTGGCCCGCACCATCCAGGAACTCGAAAACGCCGGCCTGGCCGGCTGCCACATCGAGGACCAATTCAACCCCAAACGCTGCGGACACCTCGACGGCAAAAACGTCGTAGATCTCGACACCGCCACCAAACGCATCCGCGCCGCAGCCGACGCCCGCCGGGACCCGAACTTCCTCATCATGGCCCGCACCGACATCCGCGCCGTGGATGGACTCCAAGCGGCGCAGGACAGGGCCAAGGCCCTGGTGGATGCCGGCGCCGACGCGATCTTCCCCGAAGCGATGCGGGACCTCAGCGAGTTCCAGGCCATCCGCGACGCCGTGGACGTGCCCATCCTGGCCAACATGACCGAGTTCGGAAAGAGCGAGCTCTTCACCACCGAACAGCTCCAGGGCGTCGGCGTGAACATGGTGATCTACCCGGTGACACTCCTCCGCATTGCCATGGGCGCTGCAGAGCGTACTCTGGAATCGATCAAGGCTGCGGGGACCCAAGAGGCACACGTCGACTCCATGCTTACGCGTGCTCGCCTCTACGAACTCGTGGATTACGAGGCATACAACCAATTCGATACCGGCGTTTTCAACTTCCAGGTTCCTGGCATCCGCTAGGTCCGGATCATCATAGGGGACGCAGGAAACCGGGGTCCCTCCGGTGGCCTGCACAAGAACGAAGGAGTTCAGCATGGCAGCTGAAGACATCAAAAAGGGCCTCGCCGGAGTCGTGGTGGACTACACCGCCGTTTCAAAGGTCAACCCGGAAACCAACTCCCTGTTGTACCGCGGGTACCCGGTGCAGGAACTGGCAGCCAAGTGCAGCTTCGAGGAAGTCGCCTACCTCCTGTGGAACGGCGAACTTCCGGACGAATCGCAACTGGCAGAGTTCACGGCCCGCGAGCGCGCAGGCCGTGCCCTGGATCCCGTGGTCAAGTCGGTCATCGACACGCTCCCCACCAGCGCGCATCCCATGGATGTCTGCCGGACCGCGGCCTCGGTCCTGGGTGCCAGGCACGAACTTGCCGAGGATTCCTCGCCCGAAGCCAACCTGAAGAAGGCTGTGGATCTGTGGGCGGCCATGCCTGCTGTGGTGGCTTATGACCAGCGCAGGCGGCGCGGCCAGGAAGTGGTGGAACCCCGGGACGATCTGGACTACTCGGCGAACTTCCTCTGGATGACGTTCGGCGAAGAACCCGTTGTCGAAGTGGTTGAGGCCTTCAACGTCTCGATGATCCTCTACGCCGAGCACTCCTTCAACGCCTCCACGTTCACTGCCCGCGTGGTCACTTCGACGCTTTCCGACTTGCACTCCGCTGTGACGGCGGCGATCGGTGCCCTGAAAGGTCCGCTGCACGGCGGCGCCAACGAGGCCGTCATGCACACCTTCGACGAAATCGGCATCCGCCCGGAGGAATCCCTGGAGGACGCTGCAGCCCGGGCGCGCACGTGGATGGAAGACGCCCTGGCGCAGAAAAAGAAGGTCATGGGCTTCGGCCACCGCGTCTACAAGCACGGCGACTCCCGCGTTCCCACCATGAAAGCCGCCCTGGACAAGATGATCGCCCATTACGGGCGGCCTGAACTCCTGGGACTCTACAACGGCCTGGAGCAGGCCATGGACGAGGCCAAGGCCATCAAACCCAACCTCGACTACCCGGCCGGTCCCACGTACCACCTCATGGGATTCGACACCCAGACCTTCACGCCGTTGTTCGTGGCCAGCCGCATCACCGGCTGGACCGCCCACGTCATGGAGCAGCTGGCCTCCAACTCACTCATCCGCCCGTTGAGCGAATACAACGGACCGGAAGAGCGACACGTCCCCTAACGGGTTCCGCACCACGGCAGCACGCACGACGACGGGCCGGTCACCTGGCGGGTGACCGGCCCGTCGTCGTTCGCATCGGTGGGGGCGTCTGCGCCGGACCGTCAGTCGGCGCCCGTCCATTCTTCGGTCCGGACGTCCGCCACGTTCTGGTTGTCCGGCGCGAGTTCCACGCGCACGGCGATACGGCGGCCGGAGATCATGGCCGGCAGCCAATGCTCGGCATCGGCCCACATCCGCTCCACCGGAAGCTGTGCCACCGGATACCAGCCGGGGGCGATTTCATCGCTCTCGGATGGTTCGCCCTCCCAATTCCGGGTGAGGAAGACAGTGGTGGCCATGTTCCACTCGGGCCTGGTGGGGAAGATGAAGTCCACGGTTCCTGCGGGGACGAGGTCACCGGCATCGACCACCACGTGGATCTCTTCCATGATCTCCCGGCATGCGGCTTCGATGGCCGTCTCCCCGGCCTCGACATGGCCGCCGACACCCACTACCTTGCCGCTGCCGAATCCGGTCTTCTTGGTTCCGAGGAGGACATGCTGGCCCTCCGCGCCATCGCGGAGGAGGAAGCACAACGTCACATGGGCTGCAGTCATGCTGCCCACCCTAACCCGATCTCCCCCCGTCCTGCCGCCATTGCTACAGTGAGCCCATGAGCGAAGCCGGGGGTAAACCGCGGGCGGCGACGGCCGCCGTCGAACATGCAGCTGGGGAGTCCGGACGGACGTTGCCGGAAGTGGTGGTCCCTGTGCCAGGTCCGGAGGCTCCAGCGCCGGGTCCGGAGGCTCCAGCGGAGGATCTGGTTTCCAAACCCGGTCAGGTTCCCAAGGCCGCTTTGCTTCCCAAGGCCGCTCCGGACCGTGACGCGTGGTTGCCGCGCTGGCTGGTGGCGCACCCCCTGTACTCCGGGTGGGCCTGGACGGTGCTGTGGTCCGGGCTGATCGTCCTGGACGAAGTGGTGGACCTGGCGGGCTGGACCTGGTATTTGCTGGTGCTGGTGGCCGCCCTGCCCACGCTGGTGTCCACGTTGGTGGTCCTTCACGCGACCCCGCGCAGCCACCTTAAGGCAGTGGATGCGACCGTGCTGGGACATTTCTTCGTGCGGTTCCTGGCGCTTGTGGCGGCTTTCATGGTGTGGGCCGCCTCCGTGGTGATGAGCGCATCCATCTCCACCACCGTCCAAACGGTGATCGGTGATTCCGAAAAGGAAGTCACCGCCTTGGGCTTCAACCTGATGGTGGCATCGGTACCGTTGGTGTTGTCCGTGTTGTGGATGGCCTTCATTGTGCGCTGCGCCTGGTTCCTGCGGCGGCTGCGGGGTTGGCGGCAAATCCCGGTGAAGACCCGGGTGCCCAAGAAGTTCCTCCGCGGACGGCCCGCGCTTAAGCGCGTGGTGGTGGGTCTGGCCCACCCCGGATTGCTGCTGGTGGCCGGCCTGGGAACATCCCTGCTGGCCGTCTTCGTGGACGCTGTAGAGCTGACGTTCAGCGTGATTGGCTAGGGCTGCTACCCAAGCGCCCGGGGATGCGCTGCCGCATAAACCTCACGCAGCGTATCCGCCGTCACCAAGGTGTACACCTGGGTGGTGGTCACCGAGGCATGGCCCAGCAGTTCCTGCACTACGCGCACATCCGCTCCGCCTTCCAGGAGGTGGGTGGCAAAGGAATGCCGCAGTGTGTGGGGCGAAACGTCCTTGGTGATGTTCGCTTTTTCGGCCGCGGTCTTCAGGATGGTCCAAGCACTCTGCCGGCTGATCCGGCCGCCGCGCGCGTTGAGGAACAGGGCCGGGGTGCCCTTGCCCTTGGACGCAAGGAGCGGCCTGCCCCGGACAACATAAGCTCCAACGGCCCGGGCGCCGTAGGAGCCAAGGGGTACCAGGCGTTCCTTGGATCCTTTGCCGAACAGCCGGACAATGGCCGGGCCGGGACCCGTTTCCTGCAAGGAGACGTCGTCCACATCCAGGCCCACGGCCTCGCTGATGCGGGCGCCCGTGGAGTAGAGGAACTCCAGGAGGGCGCGGTCACGGAGCCCTGTGGCTGTATCCGTGCCGGCGGCTTCGAGGATCCGGGTCACCTCATCCACGCTGATGGCTTTCGGAAGCCTCTTCCCGGGCATGGGTGGGTGGACATCGCCCGCGGGGTCTGAGGTGGTCAGGCCCTCAAGAGCCCAAAACTTATGCAGCCCCCGCACTGCGACCACGGTCCTGGCCGCCGAACGCACGCCCAGGACGGACGCACCGTCGGCGCCATCAGACAGGGCCTGCACAAACGCGGTGACATGGTGACGGGTTACCCCGCCGGGCTCGCCGACCCCTTGCGTGGCAAGGAAATTCGCATAGCGGCCCAGGTCCCGGCGGTAAGCCGCCAGGGTGTTCGCCGCCAAGCCGCGTTCCACTCCCACATATTGCAGGTAATCGGTGATTCCACGGTCAATGGCTGTGGCAGTCCGGGTGGCGGCCTCGGGCATGCTCAGCGCTGGCTCGGGTGTGCCGGCCAGGGAGCTGTGGCCGGGCGGAGGCTGCTGAAGCCGTCAGCCTTCGCAGCGGCAGCGGCCAATATGCCAAGGACCGCGGAAGGGTTGTGCAGCCGGCCCTCAAGGACGGCCTGCACGGCATCGTCCAACGGAATCCAGTGCAGCTCAATCTCGGCCTCTTCGTCCGTTCGGACATGGCGTTCAGCTTCCGGAACGTCGCTGAGGCCACGGGCCAAGTAGATGCGGACAGCCTCGCTGGAGGATCCTGGGGAGTTGAAGAAGTCCACAAGGACGTTCCAGGTAGCCGCGGTCAGGTCCGCTTCTTCCGCCAGCTCACGGGCAGCCCCCACCACGAAGTCTTCGCCCTCCACGTCCAGGAGGCCTGCGGGGATTTCCCAGAGGTCCATCGCTACAGGGTGGCGGTACTGCTTCAACAGGAGAATTTCGCCGTCCACGTTCATGGGCAGCACGGCCACGGCACCGGGGTGGTCGATGTAGTCGCGCACCAGCGCATCGGTGTCCTCGCCGAGCTGGAACGAATCGCTGACCACATCCCAGATGCGGCCCTCATAGACCTTGCTGGAAGACAAAAGACGGCGCGGGCTCGGCACGTCCGAAACCTGCCGTGTTGTGCTGGGGGTTTCAGAAGTACCGGGCATCGCGCCGTCCTTTGCTTGTGCGGATTGTTTACTTGGCAGCTACCGCGTCGGCGGCCTGCTTTGCCTCGGCGGCTCCACCTTCACGGCGGTCCAGCGCAGCCTTGACCAGCCCTGCGAACAGCGGGTGGGGGCGCGTGGGACGCGAGCTGAGCTCGGGGTGCGCCTGGGTGGCGACGTAGTACGGGTGCACTTCGCGGGGAAGCTCCACGTACTCCACCAGCTTGCCATCGGGCGAGGTACCGGAGAACACCAGGCCCTCGGCCGCGATCTGGTCACGGTACTTGTTGTTGACCTCGTACCGGTGGCGGTGGCGTTCGCTCACGGACGTGGTGCCGTAGGTTTCGGCAACCACGGAGCCTTCGTCGAGCTTGGCTTCGTACAGGCCCAGGCGCATGGTGCCGCCGAGGTCTCCCTTGCCGTCCACGATGTCCAGCTGCTCTTCCATGGTGGCGATGACCGGGTACTTGGAGTCGGGTTCGAACTCGCTGGACGAGGCACCTTCAAGGCCCACGACGTTGCGGGCGTACTCGATCACCATGCACTGCAGGCCAAGGCACAGGCCCAGGACAGGGAGCTTGGTTTCACGGGCGAACTTCAGTGCACCAAGCTTGCCTTCCAGTCCACGGATGCCGAAGCCACCGGGAACGCAGATCGCATCCACGCCCGCCAGGGACTTGGTGGCACCTGCGAGGGTTTCGCATTCGTCGGAAGGAACCCAGCGGATCCTGACCTTGGCCTCGTTGGCGAACCCGCCTGCGCGCAGTGCCTCGGTCACCGAAAGGTAGGCGTCCGGAAGGTCGATGTACTTGCCCACCAGGGCAACCTCGACCTCGTGCTTCGGGTTGTGCACGGCCTCAAGCAGTTTGTCCCACTTGCTCCAGTCCACGTCCTTGAACGGCAGGTCCAGGGCGCGGACGATGTAGGAGTCCAGTTGCTGGGAGTGCAGGGTCTTGGGAATGTCGTAGATGCTCGGAGCGTCGGCGGCGTTGACCACGGCGTCGATGTCGACGTCGCACATGCGGCCGATCTTCTCGCGCATGGCCTCGGGAACCTCGCGGTCCGAACGGATCACGATTGCTTCGGGCTGGATGCCGATGGAGCGCAGGGCAGCGACGGAGTGCTGCGTCGGCTTGGTCTTCAGCTCCTGGGAAGGTCCGATGTACGGGACCAGGGACACATGGAGGAAGAAGACGTTCGTCCGGCCGATGTCCTGGCGGACCTGGCGGGCGGACTCGAGGAACGGCTGCGACTCGATGTCGCCAACGGTTCCACCGATTTCGGTGATGATGACGTCCGGAGCGTTCTTGCCCTCGGCGGGCAGGCGCATGCGGCGCTTTATCTCGTCAGTAATGTGCGGAATGACCTGGACAGTATCGCCAAGGTATTCGCCGCGGCGTTCCTTCGCGATGACCGTGGAGTAGATCTGGCCGGTTGTGACGTTGGCCGATCCTTCGAGGTTCTCGTCGAGGAAGCGCTCGTAGTGTCCGATGTCGAGGTCGGTTTCGGCGCCGTCGTCAGTCACGAACACTTCGCCGTGCTGGAAGGGATTCATCGTGCCCGGATCCACGTTCAGGTAGGGATCGAGCTTCTGCATAGTTACAGACAAACCGCGTGCCCGCAGCAGGTGGCCGAGGCTCGAAGCCGTCAGTCCCTTACCGAGCGAGGACGCCACACCGCCGGTGACGAAGATGTGTTTGGTCGTCTTGGACGAGCCCGGGAACCGGGAATTTACACGGGAATTTGATCGCTGCACCACGGAATTCGAGCTTATCATCAATTACGCCTTCCAAGCGTCCTGTCCGGATTCCCCAAATGGTCCATGGTTGCCCAGTTACCTGCCTGCAATCAAGGGTTCAGCCCGAACAAAGTGCACTGAATGTGATTGTCCTCGCAGTGCCTCTCCTGGCCCCTATGCCTGCTGCGGGAGGAGCTTCGCGTCGTCCAGGAGCTCCTGGGCGTGCGCCTGCGCGGATTCCGAGTCCTCCTGCCCGGCCAGCATGCGGGCGAGTTCCTTGACCCGTTCTTCCTCGGACAACAACTGGACATCGCTGGACGTGAATCCGGAGGTGGTCTTGCCGTCCGTGCCGCGCACCGAGGTCTTGATGACCCGGATGTGCTGGTCCGCAAACGCGGCAACCTGGGGCAAGTGCGTGACTACCAGCACCTGGACGTGCCGGGCCAGCATGGCCAGCCTGCGTCCGATTTCGACGGCGGCCCGCCCGCCGACGCCGGCGTCCACCTCGTCGAAGACGAACGTCGGCACCGGGTCCACGGCAGCGAGGACCACTTCGATGGCCAGCATGACGCGGGACAGTTCACCGCCCGAGGCGCCTTTGCCGAGAGGCCTTGCCGGGGCACCGGAGTGCGGGCGGAGCAGGAACCCGATCTCATCGGTGCCCCACGGGCCCAGGGAGCCGCTGTCCTCCACCTCGATGCCCAACGTGGCGTCGGCCATCGCCAGGGCCTTCAGTTCGGCGCTGACGCGCGAGGAAAGGTCCTTCGCCCCCTTGAGCCGTGCCTTGGTGATGGCGGCCGCCAGCTTGCGGAGCTTTTCCTCCGACGCGGCAACCTCGGCGTCGAGGGATTCGATGCGGGTGGAATCGTCCTGGAGTTCGTCAAGGCGGATCCGCGCTGTCGCGGCCCACTCGAGCACCTCGTCAATGCTCGGAGCGTACTTGCGGATCAGCTTGGCCAGCGCAGCACGGCGTTCCTCGATTTCGGACAGTCGTTCGGGTCCCTCGGTGTCCAGGGCTGCCTGGTAGCTGGACAGTTCAGCCGCGATGTCGTTCAGCAGGAAACCAACTTCCGCCAAACGTGCCGCGGCGGCACCGAGGGTTTCGTCGTGGTCCGCCACGTGCTCCAGGGTCCGCTTGGCGGCATCCACCAGGGACGTTGCGTCCCCCGACTCGCCGAATTCCTCTGCGATCAAGGACTCATGGGCTGATGCCGCGGCGATCCGCAATTCTTCGACGTTGGCCAGTTTCACCGCCTCGGCCTTGAGTGCCTCGTCTTCGCCGGGCTGGGGGTCGATCTCATCGATCTCGGTCAGCGCGGCATCCAACGACTCCGCTTCGCGCAAGCGCTCACGGGCCTCATTACGGAGTGTCTCCAGCTCGGACTGGATCAACTTCCAGTGCTTGTACAGCTCCTGGTACTCCCCCAGCGGCTTGGCCAAGGATGCTCCGGCGAACCGGTCCAGGGCATGCCTCTGCGCTGCCGCACCCTTGAGCCTGATCTGGTCCGTTTGGCCATGGACCACCACCAGGCTCTCCCCCAGCTCCGCCAGCACGCCTACGGGCGCCGTCCGCCCGCCCACATAAGCCCGGCTGCGTCCGTCGGCACCGACGGTACGGGCGAGCAGGAGTTCAGCCACGCCGTCGTACTCTTCCGCATCGCCGCCGGCCTCGCGGGTGCGCTCCACGGCGTGGTGTTGCGGATCGAGCTTCAGTACCGCCTCGGCAGATGCTGACTTGGCGCCGCTGCGTACGGCACCGGCGTCCGAGCGGGCGCCCAGGAGAAGCCCGACGGCGGTGACCACCATGGTCTTGCCGGCGCCGGTTTCACCGGTGACGACGCTCAGGCCGGGGCCGAGCGGAAGGGCGGCGTCGGTGATGACGCCAAGGTCACGGATTCGGAGTTCTTCAAGCATGCTTCACTTCGCATTCGTGGGGTCGGAGGGTTCACCGTGCCCAGGCTCGTGCGGGCTCGGCAAGGGTGCCGGCGACGGTGTGCGGATCACGGGGATCGGGCCGGTGTGGACTTCGCCGCTGCGTGGCGCGGGACCACGCCAGCCATGGATGGGCAGCTGGAACTTCCGGACCAGCCGGGCGGAAAACGGGGTCATATGGGTCCGGGCCAGCCGAACGGGTGTGGCGGACCGGGTCACCTCGACGCGCGCTCCGGGCGGCAGGTCCACCGAACGCCGGCCATCGCACCACAACACACCCAGGGCATCTGTCCGGTTCATGATCTCCACGGCCAGCTTGGACCTCGGGGATACCACCAGGGGCTTCGCGAAAAGGGCGTGGGCGCTGATCGGCACGATCACCAAGGCCTCCACTTCCGGCCAAACAACCGGGCCGCCGGAGGAGAAAGCGTAAGCCGTTGAACCTGTTGGAGTCGCCAGGACCACGCCATCGCAGCCAAACGAGGTCAGCGGACGTTCGTCCACCTCGGTGACCACTTCCAGCATGCGCTCCCGGTTGGCTTTTTCGATGGCAGCCTCATTGAGGGCCCACGTATGCCAGATCTTCTGGCCCTTGATCCACACCTGGACATCGATGGTCATGCGCTCTTCCACCGTGTACTGGCGGCTGGCAATCCATTCAACGGTCTGGGCCAGGTCCGCGCGTTCACTTTCGGCAAGGAAGCCGACGTGGCCAAGGTTCACGCCCAGCAGCGGAACATCCACTTCGCGGACCAGTTCGGCAGCGCGCAGGATGGTGCCGTCGCCGCCAAGCACCATCACCAATTCGACGTCCTCCAGGCTCACGTGATCGTGAAGGATCTCGATGGGCGTATCCACGGCGCCGAAAAAGCGTTCGACGTCGGCCAGCTCGGACTTCTGCAACACCGGAACCAGTCCGGAAGAATGCAGTTGGGTACAGGCATCCCACGCCGCGCGGAGCGATTCCTCCCGTCCGGTGTGGGCAAGGACCAGTACGTGCCTGCTCATCGGGTTCTGCTTTCTAGTGGTTCGGCCAGAGTGATTCCATCAACGCAGCAACGTCCCCGTCCCGCTCTTCGATCTTAGGCAAAACCGCCGACATCCTGCGTTTCATCCACAGGAAGTACTCAACATTTCCGTCCTGGCCGGGCAGCAGACTGGCCGCGAGGCCCTGCACGTCCAAGCCGGTATCCACCGCTGCCCGCACCACCTGGGCGACCGCCCGGCGTCGTTCCTGTTCGGAAGACACCACGCCCGTACGGCTCAAACGTTCCTTGCCAACCTCGAACTGCGGCTTGACCATGAGGACCAGGTCACCGCCCGGCGCCGTGCAGGCCGCCAGTGGCTCCAGGACCAACGTCAAGGAAATGAAAGAAAGGTCTGCCACGGTGAGGGAAGCGGCCCCACCGATCTGATCGGGCGTCATGTACCTGACATTGAGTCCCTCGTGGACGTCCACCCGCGGGTCGTCCCGGAGCGGCTGCACCAACTGGCCGTGCCCAACATCCACGGCCACCACCTGGGCGGCGCCCTGCCTCAGCAGGACGTCCGTGAAACCGCCCGTGGAGGCACCGGCGTCGAGGCACCTCCGGCCGGCGACCGTCACGTCCGGGAAGGCTGCCAACGCACCGGCGAGTTTATGGCCCGCGCGGCTCACGTAGGCGTCCTCCGGATGGGGTTCCACCTGCAACGCTGTCCCGGCACCTACCGGCTGGGAAGCCTTGGACAGGACGGCGCCACCGGACGTGACCTTGCCATCGGCAATGAGCTTGGCCGCGTGGGTCCGGGACCTCGCCAGCCCACGGATGACGAGTTCCTGATCGAGTCGTGCCATACGCTAGCTGTTGCCTTCCGGGGTGTCGGCGTCCGGTTGTCCCACCGCTTGCCTCGCCGCCTGTCCCGCCGCCTGGCCCGCGGCTTGTCCCGCCGCGGCCGGCGGGAGGCCGGGTTCGGCGTCGAGGGCCTCCAACAGCGAATCGTGAACCGCCGTGTACAAGTCCGCATGCTCCGAAACCGGAGTCCCCGGAACAGCGTTCAGCAGTTCCAGGGTCCGGTCGACCGCTGCTTCATTCGTGGGGGCGGCTGGCCCGGGCCATGGTGTTTCTTCAGTGGACTCCGTCATCGCACCAGTCTAATGAGAACGCCACTCAAGCTTCGGCGCCTGCGCTTCGGAAGCGTCCGGCACTGCGCTCCACCAGGCCGCACACGCCGCGCGCCAGGCATCGAGGTCGTCCTCGGCACCGATGACAGTCACAACGTTGTCCTCCACGGATGCGGACGCCTCCCCGCAGCGGAACGAGTGGTCTTCTCCGACGACGTCCGGGTAAGGCTCGTAGAGCTCGGTGAGATCCGCCAGCAAGTACGTCGGCCGTTCATCCGTCCGGGCGGCCAGGATGGTGTGCTTCGTATCGACGCCGGTCAGGACTGCCGCCGTCGCATATCCTGCGCGGTTGCCACCCAGGATGTCGGTGTCCAGGCGGTCGCCCACCACGAGCGGCCGGTCGGCCTTGAGCCGCTTCGCAGCTGCGTGGAACAGGGGCGCTTCCGGCTTGCCCGCAACCAGGGGATACTGCCCGGTCGCGGCGGCAACAGCGGCCACCAGGGTGCCGTTGCCCGGAGCCATTCCGCGGGCCTGCGGAATGGACATGTCCGTGTTGGTGGCGAACCACTTGGCACCGCCAGCCACGACGTAGGAGGCCTCGGCGAGTTCCTTCCAGCCAATCTCCGGATTGAAACCCTGCACCACCGCTACCGGGTGCTCCGCCGCGCTGTGCACTGGCTTGAGGCCCACCAGCTCGATCTCATGGGCCAACGCTGCGCTTCCCGTGATCAGGACGTGCGCACCCGCCGGCAGCATCGAGGCGAGCAGTTCGCCTGCGGCCTGCGAGGAACTCACCACCTGGTGGTCCTCTGCCGGCGCCCCCAGTTCCCTCAGATGCGCGGCAACCTGCGCCGGCGTCCGCGACGCATTGTTGGTCACGTACCCCAAGCCGACGCCCACGGACTCCAGCCGCTGCAGCGACTCCACGGCGCCCGGGATGGCGTGCGGCCCGGCGTACACCACGCCGTCAAGATCGGAGAGAACGGCGTCGAAGGACTCAATCAGCGCTTCAGCCATTGCGGGACTCGTCGTCTGCTTCTTCAGCGGCCTCGTCCGTTTCTTCGTCCTGGTCCTCGTCCTCGTCGGTGTCCTCGTCGGTGTCCTCGACTGAATCGATGTCTGACTCGGGGTCGTCCGATTCGAAGTAATCGGACTCGGCGTCGTCCACATCAAGATCATCGTGGGCAGCATCCGCTGCCGCGGCCTCGGCGATCACAGTCTCGGTTTCGGCCGGCACGACGGCGTCCCCGTCCTGCTTCTGGAAACGGGGCTTGCGCGCCGCTGCTTCTTCCTCTTCATCCCAACCGAGGTCCAGGATTTCCGGCTCCGCGAACTCGCCGACGCCCAAGGCGTTCTCGGCCACGACGGCCTGGCGCTCCCAGCGCACTGCTTCATCAGCGCGGCCTGCAGCCGTCAAGGCCTCGGCGTACGCGCGGAACAAGCGGGGGCTGTAGGAGAAGGCCCGGTTGATGTCCAGCTGCGGGATCTCGAGCTCGGCCACCGCTGCATCCAACTGGTTCAGGTCGGCACGGGCGCCCGAAGCCACAATGGCAAGCTCAACCTTGCCCGGAGCATCCAGGTCCTGGGCCTCGGGTGAGCGCACCATGTCCAGGGCACGGTCGGCACGGCCCAGGCCACGCTCGCAGTCAGCCATCACCGGCAAGTGCACGTTGGAGCCGCTGATGCGGCGGTACGTACGGAACTCGCGCAGTGCCTCACCGTAGTGTCCGGCAGCGTAGGCCGTCAGACCCACGGCCTCGCGCACTGCGGACAAACGGCCGCCGCGACGGCTCGCGGCGAGGGCGTGCTGGAACGCGAGTTCAGGCTCCACATCGATCAGGCGCCCTGCCATGACCAGGTGCTTGGCGACCCAACCGGCGTTCTGGTCTTCAAGCGTTTTGATCTGGTGGCCCGTGGCCCGGTCCAGCTCATTGCCCGTGACATCCTCGTCGATTTCCGGCGAACGCTCGCGATCGGGGCGGTTGGCGCTACGAATGTCCTTGGCGTTGGGCACACGGGCCGGACGGTCTTCGCGGCCTTCGCCGAAGCGGCCACCACTGGGCCTGTTCTCGCCGAAGGGCCGGCGCTCCCCACCACGGTCGCTGCGGTCGCGATCGGTCCGATCGCGGAAGGGCTTGCGGTCATCGTCACGGCGCGGGCGATCGCCTTCACGCGGGGGACGATCGCCGAACGTGCGGCGGTCATCGCCATCGCGGCGCGGACCATCAAAATTCCGCGGACCACGTTCCGGGCGGTCACCAAACGGCTTGCGGTCAGCGTTGTACGGCCGGCGCTCACCATCGCGCGCAGGACGCTCCCCGCCGCGTGCCGGGCGGTCACCAAAGGAACGGCGCTCGTCGCCATCGCGGCGCGGACGATCACCAAAGCTACGGCGGTCATCACCGTCACGACGCGGACGATCACCAAAAGGCTTCCTGTCGCCGCCAAAGGAACGACGCTCTTCGCCGTCACGGCGCGGACGATCACCAAAGCTACGGCGGTCATCACCGTCACGACGCGGACGATCACCAAAAGGCTTCCTGTCGCCGCCAAAGGAACGACGTTCTTCGCCGTCACGGCGCGGACGATCACCAAAGCTACGGCGGTCATCACCGTCACGACGCGGACGATCGAAGCCACGCTCGGAACGCTCTCCGAAAGACTTGCGGTCACTGTTGTACGGACGGCGCTCCCCATCCCGGGCAGGACGCTCGCCGTAGGAACGGCCTTGGTCATTGCCGTCACGGTTTTCCCTGGAGCGGAAGCCCCGAGGGTCACCGCCGGAATTGTTGTTAGGGCGGTAGGACCCTCGGTCTCCACGATTCCCGCCGAAGTTACCGCGATTGCCGCCTCGATTGCCGCCGTTGTGCTCAGCCATTATGGATTCCTCCTGTTGCGAGCCGACCAGTGGCGCGTGCGTAGTCGCTCATAACCCTTATTTCGTTGTCACGCCGCCGGCAATTGCTGATGCCGGCTCGTTTGTCTTATGCAATTCTAGGCGACCGTACTTCTGGAGCCGAACCCCCAGGGTGCCTCATAGTGTTCCCGTGGCAAGTCTCACAACTTGTTGTCGGGCATTGTCGCTTCTTAAAGTGGGAGGCCCCCCAACCTGGTGGTTGGGGGGCCTCGACCTGAATGGTTGTCCGGCGGTGTCCTACTCTCCCACACCCTCCCGGGTGCAGTACCATCGGCGCTGTGGGTCTTAGCTTCCGGGTTCGGAATGGGACCGGGCGTTTCCCCCACGCTATGACCGCCGTAACCCTTGTACCCGCACCCCCGCGTTTGGGGGTTGGGAAGCTTTGTGGTTACAACTGTGGTGCTTGGTTGTGTATTCAGTTAGTGGTTTCCCTGGTTTGCCCCGTGGTGTGGGGGCGGGGTTGTTGGTTGGGAACCACATAGTGGACGCGTGCAGTGTGTTTTTTGGGTGGTGTAAGTTGTTGGCCTATTAGTACCGGTCAGCTTCACGAGTCTTTAGTCCTCGCTTCCACATCCGGCCTATCAACCCAGT